>NZ_JBLUXC010000001.1:0-216323 GCF_048276795.1 Aeromonas sp. PS2Canimalfood6 | reverse complement strand
TTAACTGCTGCAACTTTCGTTGCTTTGGTCACTTCATCAGACATTGATATCAAAAATTGTTTTTGATGCTCGATGCTGTGAGTGCCCACACAGATTGCTTGATTCAAATTGTTAAAGAGCGACGCAGCTTTTGCGCTGCTGCGGGAGTGGCATTCTACTCAACCGCCTTCTCGAGTCAAGCCTTATTTTTACAGGCTTTTCGAGGCTATCGACTCAGGCTTTGCGTTGCTGCTTGCCCTGTCGATGGAGGCGCATTATAGGGAGCGAATTCGTTCTGGCAAGGGGATAATTGCAAAAAGATGGCTTCCATCGTTCAATCGCTCACAAAGCCACCAAAAAGCATCTTAATCCAGCGAAATCAGCCTGCGACAGGTGCTGCAACGGCAAAATCATGCAGGTTGTCGTAGATGGCATCGGCCAGTTCAATCCCCGCATCAGTAATCGGCTTACCCGTTCTGACCATTATCTTGTGACCGACCTTGGCATTGATGGCCGCCTTCAAGTCTGAAGGTTTGTCACCCACCATATAAGAGCGGCTCATATCGATACCGAGCTCCCGCTGGGCAAGCAACAACATACCCGGTTCGGGTTTGCGGCAGTCGCAGGGGGCACCGTGGTTCGGGTGATGGGGGCAGAAGTAGATACCATCGAGATCCACATCGCGATCGGCCAATGACCAATCCATCCACTCGGTCAGGTTCATGAAGTCATCTTCAGTGAAGTAACCACGGGCAATGCCGGATTGGTTGGTCACCACGACCAGCAAATAGCCTTTTTTCTTCAGCAATTGCATGGCCTCAATCGCCCCGGGCAGAAAATGGAAGTCATCAACCTGGCTGACATAACCCGTGTCTTTGTTGATGACACCATCGCGATCCAGAAAAATGGCGGGTTTACTCACAGCAACTACCTCTATAGATGATTTCGCAAAAGTATCTCACAAGCCATTTAAAGCCCCAAAAGTAAAAGGGGTGGCCGAAGCCACCCCTTTTATGTGTGCATATAAAGTATCGATTAAGCGATAACTTTAGCTACAACACCAGCACCTACGGTACGGCCACCTTCACGGATGGCGAAACGCAGGCCGTCGTCCATCGCGATCGGGGCAATCAGGGTAACAACCATCTTGATGTTGTCGCCCGGCATGACCATCTCTACGCCTTCCGGCAGTTCGATGGTACCGGTCACGTCGGTAGTACGGAAGTAGAACTGCGGACGGTAGCCCTTGAAGAACGGAGTGTGACGACCACCTTCTTCTTTGGACAGCACGTACACTTCGGATTCGAACTTGGTGTGCGGCTTGATGGTGCCCGGCTTGGCCAGTACCTGACCACGCTCTACGTCTTCACGCTTCACGCCACGCAGCAGTGCGCCAACGTTCTCACCTGCACGACCTTCGTCCAGCAGTTTGCGGAACATTTCAACGCCGGTACAGGTGGTCTTGGTGGTATCTTTGATACCAACGATTTCCACTTCTTCACCAACCTTGACGATACCGCGCTCTACACGACCGGTAACTACGGTACCACGGCCTGCGATGGAGAATACGTCTTCGATAGGCATCAGGAACGGCTGGTCAATGGCACGCTCCGGCTCCGGAATGTAGGTGTCCAGGTGGCCAGCCAGTTCCAGGATCTTCTCTTCCCACTGAGCTTCGCCTTCCAGCGCTTTCAGTGCGGAACCACGGACTACCGGCAGGTCATCACCCGGGAAGTCGTACTCGGACAGCAGTTCGCGAACTTCCATCTCGACCAGTTCCAGCAGCTCTTCGTCATCTACCATGTCGCACTTGTTCATGAACACGATGATGTACGGAACGCCTACCTGACGACCCAGCAGGATGTGCTCACGAGTCTGCGGCATCGGGCCGTCAGTCGCTGCTACTACCAGGATTGCGCCGTCCATCTGGGCAGCACCGGTGATCATGTTTTTAACGTAGTCGGCGTGACCCGGGCAATCTACGTGAGCGTAGTGGCGGGTAGCAGTGTCGTATTCTACGTGGGAGGTGTTGATGGTGATACCACGCTCACGCTCTTCCGGTGCCTTGTCGATCTGGTCGAAGGCGAAAGCTTTACCACCGAAGTGCTTGGCCAGCACGTTGGTGATGGCGGCGGTCAGGGTGGTTTTACCGTGGTCAACGTGGCCGATGGTGCCGACGTTTACGTGCGGTTTATTACGCTCAAATTTTTCTTTAGACACGACGTAGTCCTTCTAGGTTAAACCCGCCTACCGTCGTAGGCGGGGAATCTTAAATTACTTGGATTTGCGCTCTTCGATCACGGCCTGGGCGACGTTGGTCGGGGCATCGTGATACTTGGCGAATTCCATGGCGTAGGAAGCACGACCCTGGGTAGCAGAACGCAGGGAGGTGGCGTAACCGAACATTTCGGCCAGCGGCACCAGCGCACGTACGATCTTGCCGGACGGGCCATCTTCCATGCCTTCGATCAGGCCGCGACGACGGTTCAGGTCACCGATCACGTCGCCCATGTAGTCTTCCGGAGTCTCGACTTCGACCTTCATGATCGGTTCGAGCAGTACCGGGTTGGCCTTCATGAAGCCAGCCTTGAACGCCAGAGAAGCAGCGATCTTGAACGCCAGTTCGGAAGAGTCGACATCATGGTAGGAACCGAAGTGCAGACGCACACCCAGATCCATTACCGGATAGCCTGCCAGCGGGCCGGACTTCAGCTGCTCGCGGATACCCTTGTCAACACCCGGGATGAATTCGCCCGGAATCACGCCACCCTTGATGTCGTTGACGAATTCGTAGGCTTTGCCTTCTTCCAGCGGGTACATGTCGATAACGACGTGACCGTACTGACCACGACCACCGGACTGCTTGGCATGCTTGCCTTCGATGTCCTTGACGGTGTTGCGGATGGTTTCACGGTAGGCAACCTGCGGCTTACCTACGTTGGCTTCTACCTTGAACTCGCGACGCATACGGTCAACGATGATGTCCAGGTGCAGCTCACCCATACCGGCGATGATGGTTTGGCCAGATTCTTCGTCGGTCCATACGCGGAAGGACGGATCTTCCTGAGCCAGACGGCCCAGAGCCAGGCCCATCTTCTCTTGGTCAGCCTTGGATTTCGGCTCAACGGCGATGGAGATTACCGGTTCCGGGAATTCCATACGCTCCAGGATGATCGGTGCGCTTTCGTCACACAGGGTGTCACCGGTGGTGACGTCCTTCAGGCCGATGGCAGCAGCGATGTCGCCTGCGCGAACTTCTTTGATCTCTTCACGCTTGTTGGCGTGCATCTGAACGATACGGCCGAAACGCTCGCGCTTCTCTTTAACGGAGTTCAGCACGGAGTCACCGGAGTTGACCACACCGGAGTAAACACGGAAGAAGGTCAGGTTGCCCACGAACGGGTCGGTAGCAATCTTGAATGCCAGAGCAGAGAACGGCTCGTCATCGGAAGCGTGACGCTCGTCCTTGGTCTCGCCATCCAGCTTCAGACCGTCGATAGCAGCAACGTCGGTCGGAGCCGGCAGGTACTCGACCACGGCATCCAGCATGGCCTGTACGCCCTTGTTCTTGAACGCGGAGCCACAGGTAACCAGGATGATTTCGTTGTTCAGAACACGCTGACGCAGAGCTTTCTTGATCTCTTCTTCAGTCAGTTCTTCACCACCCAGGTATTTTTCCATCAGGTCTTCAGACGCTTCAGCAGCGGCTTCAACCAGGTTCATGCGCATTTCTTGCGCCTGTTCCAGCAGCTCAGCCGGGACGTCTTCGTAGTCGAAGGATACGCCCTGGTCAGCTTCGCTCCAGTTGATGGCTTTCATCTTGACCAGGTCGATAACGCCCTTGAAGTTCTCTTCGGAACCGATGTTCAGTTGCAGAGGAACCGGGTTACCTTTCAGACGGGTCTTGATGTGCTCAACGCAGCGCAGGAAGTTGGCACCGGTACGGTCCATCTTGTTGACGAACGCGATACGGGGAACCTTGTACTTGTTAGCCTGACGCCATACGGTTTCAGACTGGGGCTGTACGCCACCTACGGCACAGTACACCATCACGGCGCCATCCAGAACACGCATGGAACGCTCTACTTCGATAGTAAAGTCAACGTGGCCCGGGGTATCGATGATGTTGATACGGTGCGGTTGGAACTGTTTACCCATACCGGACCAGAAAGCGGTGGTCGCGGCGGAGGTGATGGTGATACCACGCTCTTGTTCCTGTTCCATCCAGTCCATGGTGGCGGCGCCATCGTGAACTTCACCGATCTTGTGACTTACACCGGTGTAAAACAGAACGCGCTCGGTAGTAGTAGTCTTACCGGCGTCGATGTGAGCGGAGATACCGATATTACGATAACGCTCAATGGGGGTTGTACGAGCCATTGTCATCCTCTTACTAGGGCGCTTGTCCCCAGATAATTAAAGGTGCGCAGAGTCATAAGACCCTGCGCAAGCGGATTACCAGCGGAAGTGAGCGAAGGCCTTGTTCGCTTCAGCCATACGGTGAACGTCTTCACGTTTCTTGACAGACGAACCCTTATTGTCAGCGGCATCCAGCAGCTCGCCAGCCAAACGCTGAGCCATTGATTTTTCACCACGTTTACGAGCGGCATCAACCAACCAGCGCATTGCCAGAGCATTGCGACGTACCGGACGAACTTCTACCGGCACCTGATAGGTTGCACCACCGACGCGACGAGATTTAACCTCGACCGCCGGACGAATGTTGTCCAGAGCGACTTCGAACAGGGCCAGGTGCTCTTTGCCAGATTTGGTGGCAATGATGTCCAGGGCGCCATAAACGATGGCTTCTGCAACAGATTTCTTACCGTCAACCATTACTACGTTGACAAATTTAGCCAGCAGCTCAGATCCGAACTTGGGATCCGGCAGGATTTTACGCTGACCAACAACACGACGTCTTGGCATTTCAAATTCTCCGTAACTTCAGGGGTTACCCAAAACTAGAAAGTTATCTAACTAGAAACGAATTAACGTTTGGCCTTACTTAACGGAGAACCATTAAGCTTTCGGACGCTTCACGCCGTACTTGGAGCGAGCCTGCTTACGGTCTTTAACACCGGCACAGTCCAACGCACCACGAACGGTGTGATAACGAACACCTGGCAAGTCTTTTACACGACCGCCACGGATCAGAACAACAGAGTGCTCTTGCAGGTTGTGACCTTCACCACCGATGTAGGAGGTGACTTCGAAGCCGTTGGTCAGACGTACACGGCATACTTTACGCAGTGCAGAGTTAGGCTTCTTCGGGGTGGTGGTGTATACACGGGTGCATACGCCACGCTTCTGAGGGCACGCTTCCAGCGCCGGCACGTTGCTTTTCACAACGAGCTTGATGCGTGGCTTGCGAACCAACTGGTTAATAGTTGCCATCAAAAGGCTCCTGATAATGACTTCATAAACGTGTGAAAAATCCTCCCCGCAGATACGGGGACGCGAAATTTTATGCCCTGTTGTCTGGGGAGTCAAGATTTATACAATTTGCACACCGAAATGGCAAATGACAGTCGAATGACATTATGCTAAGCAACTGAGATAAAAAGGAAAACCAAGTCTAACCGCCCCAGGTCTGCGGTGATCCGTGCTCGGCGATCAACCTGATCAAACCCGGCATATCGAGTTCCATCCCGATCCCGGGTGACAAGCCTCTCGCTTGCAGGTCTTCCTTCATGACGTAAAGGGGGACGTCTGCCAAGCGCTCGCACCACCCGGGGGCAGCCGCCGCCATCACGGCATCCTGCATCAACACCACCAGATCCCCTTCCATGCGGTAACGCAACGCCAACTCGAGATCCTGGCTCATGAAGGGAGAGTTCAATATCAGCTGTATCACGGGCACCTCAGAAGCAGATGTGGGTGGTGAAACCCGCCCAGCTACGGCGAATTTCCGCAGGAGAGAGCGGAATAACTGGGATTAGCAGATCCGCCGCCGTCAGTCCTCGCTCAGCCAGTGACACCGCACAGACATAGACCTCCTCGATGTCATACAGCTCCAGCATCTTGAAGGTCGGGGCGTAGTGACGCTGCAATATGGCGTGTGGCGATTGCTCCCTCACCAGTTGCATCACGCCATCGCCCACCAGAAAGAGGGCCAGGGACTCCGTCAATGCAGAGGTGGCCAGCAGGGCATCCAGCCCCTCCCGACCACTCGCCGAACCATGGGGACCACGCCGTGAGATAAACGCTATTCTGGTCATCTTGTCCCCCTAGAACTGTACGAAGCGATCAGCGGTCAGTGCGGCTTCCGCCAACTGACCGAGCCCGCTCAGGCAGAATGGGGCTTCCAGATTGAAATGCTCCCGTCCCATTCCCTTGGCCTCCTGCTCATCCAGCACGCCACGGCGCATGGCCGCAGCCACACACACATCGATGCGGATGCCCTGCTGGATGGCCAACTCGCGCCACAACGCCACCAGGTCGGTCTCATCGCTGGCTGGCGCATGGAGGCCATTGGCATTGCACACCCCCTCCTGATAGAAGAAGAGGTGGGACAAGCGGTGTCCCTGCTCGACCAGACTCAGGGCAAAACGATAGGCCGTGCTGGCCGTCTGGGTGCCATAGGCGGGCCCGGTGACCAGCAGAGCAAAATTCAGACTCATGATCGCACTCCTGCACAGCGGTGCATCCATTCTACCTCACAGACGCAAAAGCCCCTCCTGGGAGGGGCTTTTCCAATGAAACAGGCTCAGACGTAGGCGATGGCTTCGACTTCGACCAGCACATCCTTGGGCAGACGAGCGACCTCCACGCAGGAACGTGCCGGAGCGGATTCGCCAAAGTAGCGGGCATACACCTGGTTGAAGGCCACGAAGTTGTTCATGTCACTCAGGAAGCAAGTGGTCTTCAGTACCTTGCTGGTATCGGCTCCTGCAGCTTTCAAGACGGCAACCAGATTCTTCATCACCTGCTCTGCCTGAGCCTCGATGCCACCGGCAACGATGTCCATGGTGGCCGGATCGAGCGGGATCTGCCCGGAGGTAAAGACCAGCTCACCCAGCTTGGTAGCCTGGACATAAGGGCCAATTGCGGCAGGCGCCTTGTCGGTTGCAATCACTTCTTTAGCCATTGTTATCTATCCCCTATCTATGGCGCTTACTCGCTCTCTTCTTCACCCTGCTTGCGCTGTCGGATGTAGAGATACACGGTATGTTTGGAAATATTCAGCTTGTCGGCGACCAGGTTGATCGAATCCTTGATATCAAATATGCCCTTCTCGAACAACTGGGTCACGATAAAACGGTTCTTGGCATTGTTGGCCACGGAGGGATCACGATTGATCTCGTCGATGGTGTTGTCCACCGTCTGGGCAACCAGCTCTTCGACGCTGTTGGCGAAGGTCTCCGGTGATTGCCGCTCCACCTGCTGTGGCGTCGGGAAGAATTCGGCCACGAACTCGTGGAAAGGTGCATTGATGTGCAGGTTGATGCAGATAAGGCCGATCACCTGCTTGTCGCGGTTACGGATGGCGATGGTGCTCGACTTCATCAAGGCACCGGTCCGACTGCGGGCAAAATAACTCTGGGTGTGATCCTGACCCGTGCTCTCGATATCCTTGAGCATCCGCAGGGCGAGATCGGTGATCGGCGCCCCCAGAGTTCGACCCGTATTGAAACCATTCGCGATTTGGATCACGGACTCATGCAGATTTTCCAGGGAGTGGAGCACCACCTCGCAGTGCTTGCCGAACAGATCGGCCAGGCCTTCGATAAGGCCCCCATATGAACGCAACAGCTCCCTGTCTTCGTCTGTAAAAGCGCGACCGCTCAGTTGCTCTTCGGGAAGCAGTACTTCCTCGATACCGACAGCCATGTTCTACCCCTGTAATACCCATTCAACTTTCCCGAGTTTTCAGTTGCGACGGGGCAATGTCAACTTTTTTTGATTTTTTGCTCTATAACCTTGCACTGGATCATCCCCCTGCCCCAGCCCAGTGCACGCTGGGCGCCGGATGGGAAATAAAAAAAGGGCCCCTAGAAGGGGCCCTTTTCGATCACTGCAGCGGAAGATTACTCTTCGTCAAAACTGCCGGCTGCGTTGAGCAGATCCGCCAGGTTTTGCTGAGCTTCATCGGCAGTCACCTGCGGCACACCGACAGCACGGGCTGCGGCGGCACGCTGGTTGATGCGGCTGTGGTGGTAGGCAAAGCCGGTACCAGCCGGGATCAGACGACCCACGATCACGTTCTCTTTCAGGCCGCGCAGTTCATCACGCTTGCCACCAACGGCTGCTTCGGTCAGCACGCGGGTGGTCTCCTGGAAGGAAGCTGCCGAGATAAAGGACTCGGTGCTCAGAGATGCCTTGGTAATACCCATCAGGATATGACGGTAGGTAGCCGGGGTCTTGCCTTCGGCAACCAGTTTACGGTTGGCAATCTTCACACGGGCCACTTCAACCTGCTCACCTTCGATCAGGTCGGTGTCGCCAGCGCTCAGGATCTCGCACTTGCGAAGCATCTGACGCACGATGACTTCGATGTGCTTGTCGTTGATCTTAACGCCTTGCAGACGGTAAACGTCCTGCACTTCGTTGGCGATGTAGTTGGCGACCGGGCTGATACCGCGCAGACGCAGGATGTCATGAGCAGACTCGGGACCGTCCGCCAGCACTTCACCCTTCTCAACTTTTTCACCTTCGAACACGTTGAGGTGACGCCATTTCGGAATCATCTCTTCGTAGATCTCGCCACCATCGGTCGGGGTGATGACCAGACGGCGTTTGCCCTTGGTCTCTTTCCCGAAGGAGATGGTACCGGAGATCTCGGCCAGGATGGCCGGCTCTTTCGGCTGACGTGCTTCGAACAGATCCGCAACGCGCGGCAGACCACCGGTGATGTCCTTGGTACCGCTGGACTCTTGCGGGATACGCGCAACCGCATCACCCACGCCCACGTTGGCACCATCTTCCAGGTTCACGATCGCCTTGCCCGGCAGGAAGTACTGGGCGGGAACGTCGGTGCCCGGGATCATCACATCCTTGCCGTTCAGATCGACCAGTTTCACGGTCGGACGCATCTCTTTACCGGCGCTCGGACGCTCGTTGACATCCAGCACGACGATGGAAGAGAGACCGGTCAGCTCGTCGGTCTGACGAGTGATGGTCACACCGTCGATCATGTGTTCGAAGTGCAGGCGACCCGCCACTTCGGTGATGATCGGGTGGGTGTGCGGGTCCCAGTTCGCGACGGTATCACCGGCGTTCACCGCTTCGCCATCCTTCACTTCCAGCACGGAACCGTAAGGCAGCTTGTGGCTTTCCTTGGTACGGCCCATCTCGTCCATGATGGTCAGCTCGGTAGAACGGGAGGTGATAACCAGCTTGTCAGAGTTGTTCAGAACGAACTTGGCGTTCTGCAACTTGATGCTACCGGTGTTCTTCACCTGGATGCTGCTCTCGGCAGCCGCTCGGGATGCGGCACCACCGATGTGGAAGGTACGCATCGTCAGCTGGGTGCCCGGTTCACCGATGGACTGAGCGGCGATAACACCGACAGCCTCACCCTTGTTAACCAGGTGACCACGGGCCAAATCACGGCCGTAGCAGTGAGCACAGTTACCGAAGTCGGTCTCACAGGTGATGGCAGAACGTACCTTCACGCGGTCGACGGAGTTGCGCTCCAGCAGGTCACACAGCTGCTCGTCGAGCAGGGTGTTGCGCGCTACCAGCACTTCATCCTCGGTACCCGGCTTGATCACGTCTTCGGCCACCACACGACCCAGCACGCGCTCACGCAGCGGCTCGACCACGTCGCCACCCTCGATCAGCGGAGTCATCCACAGACCGTCGGTAGTGCCGCAGTCGTCCTCGGTGATCACCATGTCCTGGGCCACGTCAACCAGACGACGGGTCAGGTAACCGGAGTTCGCTGTCTTCAGTGCGGTATCCGCCAGACCTTTACGAGCACCGTGAGTGGAGATGAAGTACTGCAGTACGTTCAGACCTTCACGGAAGTTCGCCACGATCGGCGTTTCGATGATGGAGCCATCCGGCTTCGCCATCAGGCCACGCATACCGGCCAGCTGACGGATCTGGGCGGCGGAGCCCCGCGCACCAGAGTCGGCCATCATGAAGATGCTGTTGAAGGAAGCTTGCTCTTCCTCATCGCCCAGGGAGTTGACGTTACGCTCCTTGGAAAGGTTGTCCATCATGGCCTTGGAGACGCGATCGTTCGCGCTGGCCCAGATATCGATAACCTTGTTGTAACGTTCGCCCGCGGTCACCAGACCGGACAGGAACTGGTCCTGGATCTCGGCGACTTCGGCTTCTGCAGCAGCGATGATGTCTTTCTTGGCATCCGGGATGACCATGTCATCGATACCAACAGAGGCACCGGACAGGGCCGCGTAGTGGAAACCGGTATACATCAGCTGGTCAGCGAAGATGACGGTATCCTTCAGGCCCTGCTTGCGATAGCAGGTGTTCAGCAGACGGGAGATGAGCTTTTTGCCCAGCGCCTTGTTGGAGACGCACTTGATCCAGTTCTGCGGGTTGGCGTCCAGGTCAGCCTGCTCTGCAGCAGTCAGTACCTTGGGCTCGTCAATCAGCGCATACTCCATGCCTTTGGGCAGGATCAGGCTCAGGATCGCACGACCAACGGTGGTGTTCTTCATCTCGGTCTTGGCAACCAGCTCACCGGCTTCGTTCTTCACGTACTCGGTGATGCGGCACTTGACGCGAGCATGCAGGTCGGCCAGACCGGCACGGTAGACCTTCTCGGCCTCTTTCGGACCGGACAGCACCATACCTTCGCCCTTGGCGTTGATACGGGCACGGGTCATGTAGTACAGACCCAAGACCACGTCCTGGGAAGGAACGATGATCGGCTCACCGGAGGCAGGCGACAGGATGTTGTTGGTGGACATCATCAGGGCGCGCGCTTCCAGCTGGGCTTCCAGGGTCAGCGGTACGTGGACCGCCATCTGGTCACCGTCGAAGTCCGCGTTATACGCAGCACAAACCAGCGGGTGCAGCTGGATGGCCTTCCCTTCGATCAGGGTCGGTTCAAACGCCTGGATACCCAGACGGTGCAGAGTCGGTGCACGGTTCAGCAGAACCGGGTGTTCGCGGATCACTTCGTCCAGGATGTCCCAGACGACGGCTTCTTCGCGCTCCACCATCTTCTTGGCGGCCTTGATGGTGGTCGCCAGACCGCGGGATTCCAGCTTACCGTAGATGAAGGGCTTGAACAGCTCAAGTGCCATCTTCTTCGGCAGACCGCACTGATGCAGACGCAGGGTCGGACCTACGGTGATAACGGAACGACCGGAATAGTCGACACGCTTACCCAGCAGGTTCTGACGGAAACGACCTTGCTTACCCTTGATCATGTCGGCCAGGGATTTCAGCGGGCGCTTGTTGGAACCGGTGATGGCACGACCACGACGACCGTTGTCCAGCAGGGCATCCACGGACTCTTGCAGCATACGCTTTTCGTTGCGCACGATGATGTCCGGCGCAGCCAGATCCAGCAGACGCTTCAAGCGGTTGTTACGGTTGATCACGCGACGGTACAGATCGTTCAGATCGGAGGTCGCGAAACGACCGCCGTCCAGCGGTACCAGCGGACGCAGGTCCGGCGGCAGCACGGGCAGCACTGTCATGATCATCCACTCCGGCTTGTTGCCGGATTGCAGGAAGGCTTCCATCAGCTTCAGACGCTTGGTGGTCTTCTTGCGCTTGGTCTCGGAGTTGGTCTGATCCAGCTCCTCACGCATGGCTTTGACTTCGCCTTCCAGATCGATGGCGCGCAGCAGAGCCAGAATGGCCTCGGCACCCATCTTGGCGTCGAATTCGTCGCCCCACTCTTCCAGTGCGTCCAGATAGTTCTCTTCGGAGAGCATCTGGCTGCGCTCGAGGTTGGTCATGCCGGGTTCGATCACTACATAGGATTCGAAATACAGCACGCGCTCGATGTCACGCAGGGTCATGTCCAGCAGCAGACCGATACGGGACGGCAGGGACTTCAGGAACCAGATGTGGGCAGTCGGGCTGGCCAGCTCGATGTGGCCCATGCGCTCACGACGGACCTTGGTCTGGGTCACTTCTACACCGCACTTCTCGCAGATCACACCACGGTGTTTCAGGCGCTTGTACTTGCCGCACAGACACTCGTAGTCCTTCACCGGTCCGAAGATACGGGCGCAGAACAGACCATCACGCTCCGGCTTGAAAGTCCGGTAGTTGATGGTCTCAGGCTTTTTGACCTCACCGAATGACCAGGAGCGGATCATGTCAGGAGAGGCCAGACCGATCTTGATACTGTCAAACTCTTCGGTCTTGGTCTGAGCCTTCAAAAACTTGAGTAAGTCTTTCACGTGTTTCCCCTGTCAGGAGTCTAACCTCGGCGCCCCGGCTGCCGAAACAGCGGGGCGCCCACGTCAATTCTCGAACAATAAGAGCGAGCTCTTACTCTTCGTCCAGCTCGATGTTGATACCCAGAGAGCGGATTTCCTTCAGCAATACGTTGAAGGATTCGGGCATGCCCGGCTCCATACGGTGGTCGCCATCCACGATGTTCTTGTACATCTTGGTACGGCCGTTCACATCGTCAGACTTGACGGTCAGCATTTCCTGCAGGGTATATGCCGCACCGTAAGCCTCCAGGGCCCACACTTCCATCTCACCGAACCGCTGACCACCGAACTGCGCCTTACCACCCAGCGGCTGCTGGGTAACCAGGCTGTAGGAACCGGTAGAACGCGCGTGCATCTTGTCGTCTACCAGGTGGTTCAGCTTCAGCATGTACATGTAACCCACGGTAACCTTGCGCTCGAAGGCGTTACCGGTACGACCGTCGAACAGGGAGATCTGACCGGATTCCGGCAGATCGGCCAGCTTCAGCAAGGCTTTTATTTCGCGCTCTTTGGCACCATCAAAGACAGGTGTAGCCACCGGCAGACCCTTACGCAGGTTACCCACCAAGGTACGCACGTCGTCGTCAGACAGCTCAGCAATGTTCACTTGCTGGGAGTCCTTCTCGCCCAGGTCATAGACCTGTTGCAGGAACTCGCGCATCTCGTGCAGCTCGCGCTGTTCTTTGATCATGCGGTCGATCTTCTCGCCGATGCCCTTGGCCGCGAGGCCCAGGTGCACTTCGAGGATCTGACCGATGTTCATACGAGACGGTACACCCAGCGGGTTCAGTACGATGTCGACCGGACGGCCGTACTCGTCATGGGGCATATCCTCGACCGGACAGATCTTGGAGATAACACCCTTGTTACCGTGACGGCCCGCCATCTTGTCACCCGGCTGGATGCGACGCTTGACGGCCAGATAGACCTTGACGATCTTCAGTACGCCCGGCGCCAGGTCATCGCCCTGGATGATCTTGCGACGCTTGTTCTCGAATTTCTTGTCGAACTCGGCCTTCAGCTCAACGTGCTGTTCAGCGATCTGTTCCAGCTCGATTTGCTTGGCTTCATCTTCGATGGCCAGTTCAAACCACTTGGAACGATCGAGCTTGTTCAGACGATCTTCGCTGTAACCGGCGGCCAGCAGCAGGTTGCGGGAACGGCCAAAAATGCCGTCTTCCAGGATCTTGAACTCTTCGGTCAAGTCCTTCTTCGCTTCCTTCAACTGCATCTCTTCGATTTCTTTGGCGCGCTTGTCTTTTTCCACGCCATCGCGGGTAAAGACTTGCACGTCAACCACGGTACCGTACACACCGTTCGGTACACGCAGGGAAGAGTCCTTCACGTCGGACGCCTTCTCACCGAAGATGGCGCGCAGCAGCTTCTCTTCCGGGGTCAGCTGGGTTTCACCTTTCGGAGTCACCTTGCCGACCAGAATGTCGCCGCCCTTCACTTCCGCACCCACGTAGACGATGCCGGACTCGTCCAGCTTGGACAGAGCGGCTTCACCCACGTTCGGGATGTCAGCAGTGATCTCTTCCGGACCCAGCTTGGTGTCACGGGAGATACAGGCCAGTTCCTGGATGTGAATGGTGGTCAGGCGATCTTCCTGAACCACACGCTCGTTCACCAGGATCGAGTCTTCGAAGTTGTAACCGTTCCACGGCATGAACGCGACGCGCAGGTTCTGACCCAGCGCCAGTTCACCGAGATCGGTGGACGGGCCGTCAGCCAGTACGTCGCCCGCCATCACCGGTTCGCCCAACATCACGCACGGACGCTGGTTGATACAGGTGTTCTGGTTGGAACGGGTGTATTTGGTCAGGCTGTAGATGTCGATGCCGGCTTCGCCAGGCAGCAGCTCATCTTCATTGACCTTGATAACGATACGGGAGGCATCGACATAGTCGATCATGCCGCCACGCTTGGCCACTACGGTCACACCGGAGTCAACGGCCACTGCGCGTTCCATACCGGTACCAACCAGCGGCTTGTCAGCGCGCAGGGTCGGTACAGCCTGACGTTGCATGTTTGAACCCATCAATGCGCGGTTCGCGTCATCGTGTTCCAGGAACGGGATCAGGGCCGCTGCCACAGAGACGATCTGTTGCGGGCTCACGTCCATGTACTGGATCTGGTCGGCGTTCATAAAGGTGGATTCACCTTTGTGACGGCACGGGATCAATTCATCTTTCAGACGGCCATCTTCGGTGGTCGCGGCGTTGGCCTGTGCGATCACGTACTTGCCTTCTTCAATCGCAGACAGGTAATCCACTTCGTCGGTGATCACACCGTCGATCACCTTGCGGTACGGGGTCTCGAGGAAACCGTACTCGTTGGTGCGGGAATACACGGACAGCGAGTTGATCAGACCGATGTTCGGACCTTCCGGCGTTTCGATGGGGCACAGACGACCGTAGTGGGTCGGGTGTACGTCTCGAACTTCGAAACCGGCACGCTCACGGGTCAGACCGCCCGGGCCCAGCGCGGAGATACGACGCTTGTGGGTCACTTCGGACAGCGGGTTGTTCTGGTCCATGAACTGGGACAGCTGGCTGGAACCGAAGAACTCTTTGACCGCGGCGGAGATCGGCTTGGCGTTGATCAGATCCTGCGGCATCAGGGTGTCCAGATCGCCCAGAGACAGGCGCTCCTTCACCGCACGCTCGACACGGACCAGACCGACACGGAACTGGTTCTCGGCCATTTCACCGACGGAACGAATACGACGGTTACCCAGGTGGTCGATATCGTCCACTTCGTCGTTACCGTTACGGATGTCGATCAGGCGCTTCATGACCTCGACGATATCGTCTTTGGTCAGCACGCCAACGCCGGTCTCGTCTTCACGACCCAGACGGCGGTTGAACTTCATCCGACCTACGGTAGACAGGTCGTAACGCTCGGAAGAGAAGAACAGGTTCTCGAACAGCTGCTCGGCCGCTTCACGAGTGGGCGGCTCGCCCGGACGCATCATGCGATAGATCTCGACCAGGGCTTCCAGGCGGCTGGAGCTGGAGTCGATACGCAGGGTCTCGGACATGTAGGCACCGTGATCCAGTTCGTTGGTGAACAGAACCTCGAAGTGCTTGAAGCCGGCTTGGGACAGGTTGGCAACCGCTTCCAGGCTCAGCGCCTGGTTGGCAGTCACGACCATCTCACCAGTCTGCGGGTGCGCGTAGTTCTTGGCTGCAACTTTGCCAACAACATACTCTACCGGCACCTCGATCTGGGTGATGCCGTCTTTTTCCAGCTGACGGATGTGACGGGCAGTGACACGACGACCGGTTTCAACCACCACGGCGCCATTGGCAATGATGTCGAAGGTCGCGGTCTCGCCACGCAGGCGCTCGGGCACCAGATCCATCATCAACTTGCCATCCTTGACCTCGAAACCGATGGTCTCGAAGAAGGTGGCCAGGATTTCTTCGGAACTGAAGTCCAGGGCGCGCAGAATAATGGAGGCCGGCAGTTTGCGACGACGGTCGATACGGACAAACAGGTTGTCTTTCGCATCGAACTCGAAGTCCAGCCAGGAGCCACGGTAGGGGATAACGCGGGCGTTATACAGTACCTTACCGGATGAATGTGTTTTGCCTTTATCGTGGTCGAAGAAGACGCCCGGGCTGCGGTGCAGCTGGGAGACGATAACCCGTTCGGTACCATTGATGACAAAGGTGCCGTTCTCGGTCATGAGCGGAATCTCGCCCATGTATACTTCTTGTTCCTTGATATCTTTGACGGTGCCGGCAGCTGCTTCACGGTCGTACAGAACCATACGAAGCTTGACACGCAGCGGCGCGGAGTAGGTCACTCCACGGATCTGGCATTCTTTTACGTCAAATACCGGCTCACCCAGGCGATAGCTGACATACTGAAGCTCAGCACTACCGGAGTAACTGGTGATCGGGAAAACGCTACGGAAGGCGGCTTCTAGGCCGTACTCACCTTCCGGGTCAGCCTCGATGAACTGCTTGAAGGAGTCCAGCTGAATGGACAACAGATAAGGCGTGTCCAGTACCTGGTCTCGCTTACCGAAGTCCTTACGTATGCGTTTTTTTTCGGTATAAGAGTAAACCATAGGGTTCCTCAGCTCGCTGATAAGTGACCCACTCTGTCCCCACGGGACAGCTCTGTCTCAACACCGTTTTGTGTTGGCCCGGACGATGAGGCGGTCCGGATTGCTGGTGCACCGAGAGTCGTGAACGGTGTGAAATACTCTCAGTCTACAGCGCAAAAAGGCTGGTGAATAAAGATTCACCAGCCTTAGCCTGTTTTATCAGGCTAATCTACATAAATGCAGATTATTTGATCTCAACAGAAGCACCGGCAGCTTCCAGCTCTTTCTTCAGAGCTTCAGCTTCGTCCTTGGACACGGCTTCTTTCAGATTGGTCGGAGCAGCTTCTACCAGGTCCTTGGCTTCTTTCAGGCCCAGACCGGTAGCGCCACGAACGGCCTTGATGACGGCAACTTTGTTGGCGCCAGCAGCAGTCAGAACTACGTCGAACTCGGTCTTCTCTTCTACTGCTTCAGCAGCAGCCGGGCCGGCCATGACGGCAGCAGCGGCAGAAACACCGAACTTCTCTTCCATAGCTTCGATCAGCTCAACAACTTCCATTACGGACATGGAAGCAACGGCTTCGATGATTTGGTCTTTAGTGATAGACATGACAAAAATTCCTGATGTTGAATAAACTCAAACAGCCTAGATAGGCGAGAATCAAGCAGCAGCTTGTTTCTGGTCGCGAACAGCAGCGATAGTACGAACCAGCTTGCCAGCAGAGGCTTCCTTCATGGTAGCCATCAACTTCGCAATTGCTTCTTCGTAAGTCGGCAGCGTGGCCAGACGATCAATTTGTGCTGCGGCGATAAACTCACCGTTAAAAGCGCCAGCCTTGATTTCGAACTTTTGGTTCGCTTTGGCAAACTCTTTGAACAGACGAGCGGCAGCGCCCGGGTGTTCGTTGGAGAAAGCAATCAAGGTAGGACCGGTAAATGCGTCGTTCAGGCACTCGTATTCGGTACCTTCTACCGCGCGACGCAGCAGGGTGTTACGCACAACGCGCATGTACACACCAGCTTCACGAGCGGTCTTACGCAGGACGGTCATCTTGTCTACAGTGACGCCGCGAGAATCGGCTACAACTGCAGAAAGAGCGCCTTTGGCAGCTTCGTTGACTTCAGCAACAATTGCCTTTTTGTCTTCGAGTCCCAATGCCATTGGCTTAACTCCTGGATTGAATCCGGGTCTGTTGACCCAGTACTGACACATCCCCCCTACCTTTACAACAGAGGGGAACGATGCGGTAGCAGGATTCCAGAAGAGAAAGAATCTTTCTCGCTGGGTTTCCGGCACCGTCTACGCAGGAAAAATTAAGGCTTTGCGGCCTCCTGCGGTCTTGGACGGAGGTCGAAACCCCCAACCAATCAAGGCGCAAAATTATAGATTAAATTTTGCGCCTTGTAAAACCCATCAATTAGGCCTGAGCTTCCAGGGAAGCTTGGTCTACGGCAACACCGGCACCCATGGTGGTGGAGATGCTGACTTTCTTGATGAATACACCCTTGGCGGAGGACGGCTTGGCCTTCTTCAAGGCAACCAGCAGCGCTTCCAGGTTCTCTTTCAGCTGAACTTCGTTGAAAGAGACCTTGCCCAGAGTGGTATGAATGATACCGTTCTTGTCGTTACGGTAACGAACCTGACCAGCCTTGGCGTTCTTGACGGCTTCGGCTACGTTCGGAGTGACGGTACCCACTTTCGGGTTCGGCATCAGACCGCGCGGGCCCAGGATTTGACCCAGTTGACCAACAACACGCATGGCATCCGGGGATGCGATGACGACGTCGAAGTTCATCTCGCCTTTCTTGACCAGCTCAGCCAGGTCATCCATACCAACCAGTTCAGCACCGGCAGCCTTGGCGGCTTCGGCGTTGGCACCCTGGGTGAACACGGCGACACGGATGTCACGACCGGTACCGTGCGGCAGTACAGTTGCACCACGTACGTTCTGGTCGGATTTACGAGCATCGATACCCAGGTTGACAGCAACGTCAACGCTTTCAACGAACTTGGCAGTAGCCAGTTCTTTCAGCAGGGCAATGGCTTCGTTGATGGAGTACTCTTTGGTACCGTCAACTTTTTCGCGAATAACGCGCATACGCTTGGACAGTTTAGCCATTGTCTTACTCCTCCACTACCAGGCCCATGGAACGAGCGGAACCGGCGATGCAACGTACTTTTGCATCCAGATCGGCACCAGTCATATCCGGCTCTTTGGTCTTGGCGATTTCTTGCAGCTGAGCCACAGTCACCTTACCAACCTTGTCTTTGTTCGGCTTGGCGGAACCAGACTGGATACCAGCGGCTTTCTTCAGCAGGAAGGAAGCGGGCGGAGTCTTGGTTTCGAAGGTGAAGGAACGGTCGCTGTAAACGGTGATCACGACCGGAGTCGGAGAACCTTTTTCCAGCTTTTCTGTACGGGCGTTGAATGCCTTACAGAATTCCATGATGTTCACACCGTGCTGACCCAGAGCAGGACCAACGGGAGGGCTGGGGTTAGCACTGCCAGCCTTAACTTGCAGCTTGATATAAGCTGTGACTTTCTTAGCCATTACAAAAATACCTCAAAAATGGGTTCTAACGCCTCGGAGACATGCTCCTGCAAACGGCTCCCCAACAAATAAAGGGGCAGCGAATTATAGAGATAATCGCTGCCCCTGACAACCGTTAAACGTACAGAGATTAATCAGCCTTTTTCGACCTGACCAAAATCCAGTTCTACCGGCGTTGAGCGGCCGAAGATCAGTACGGAGACCTTCACGCGGCTCTTTTCGTAGTCCACCTCTTCAACGGTACCGTTGAAGTCGGCGAACGGACCATCGGCAACCCGGACCATCTCACCCGGTTCAAACAGGGTTTTCGGACGCGGCTTGTCGTGGGCATCTTGCAGACGATTGAGGATGGCATCCGCTTCTTTATCGGAGATAGGAGCAGGGCGATCGGAGGTACCGCCGATGAAACCCATTACACGTGGTACATTGCGTACCAAGTGCCATGTGGTTTCATCCATCACCATCTGGACCAGGACGTATCCCGGGAAAAATTTGCGCTCACTCTTGCGCTTCTGGCCAGCACGCATCTCGACCACTTCTTCGGTCGGGACCAGCACTTCACCAAACAGCTCTTCCATGCCATGCATCTTGATATGTTCACGCAGGGATTTGGCAACACGGCCTTCGTAGCCGGAAAAAGCCTGCACGACATACCATCTCATACGCTGTTCACGTTGTTCAGTCATGGCTTATCCTTACACACCGGTAATCAGGTTGACCAACCAGACCAAGGCGCCGTCCAACACGAACAGCAGCAGCCCCATCACGGCAGTCACCGCCAGCACAATCAGGGTTGTCTGAATGGCTTCCTGACGGGTCGGCCATACGACCTTGCGGACTTCCAGGCGAGACTCACGGGCAAACGCCAGTGTTGCCTTGCCCTTGGTGGTTTGCAGGGCCACTGCACCGGCAGCAGCGATGACAACGACCACACCCAGGGCGCGGACGGCAGCAATAACGTCGCTCAGCAGGTAATTGCCCACTACAGCGGCCGCTAGGATGATGAAAACCAGGCCCCAAAGCAGGGTATCCTTGCTTCCGCCCTGACCCTCAGAACTAACACTCATACAACCCACCTGTATCTGACGTAACCAAAGACACAAAAGCCCCGTACGAGACGAGGTATATGGCAGGGGCGGCAGGACTCGAACCCGCAACCATCGGTTTTGGAGACCGCTGTTCTACCAATTCGAACTACGCCCCTGCATAAGAAAGCCCCTATTATAGGGGCTCTGCTTTATTTATGTAAGCCAAGATTAAGCGATAACTTTGGCTACAACACCAGCACCTACGGTACGGCCACCTTCACGGATGGCGAAACGCAGGCCGTCGTCCATCGCGATCGGCGCAATCAGGGTAACAACCATCTTGATGTTGTCGCCAGGCATGACCATCTCTACGCCTTCCGGCAGCTCGATGGTACCGGTCACGTCGGTAGTCCGGAAGTAGAACTGCGGACGGTAGCCCTTGAAGAACGGGGTGTGACGACCACCTTCTTCCTTGGACAGCACGTACACTTCAGATTCGAACTTGGTGTGCGGCTTGATGGTGCCCGGCTTGGCCAGTACCTGACCACGCTCTACGTCTTCACGCTTCACGCCACGCAGCAGCGCGCCAACGTTCTCACCTGCACGACCTTCGTCCAGCAGTTTGCGGAACATTTCAACGCCGGTACAGGTGGTCTTGGTGGTATCTTTGATACCAACGATTTCCACTTCTTCACCAACCTTGACGATACCGCGCTCTACACGACCGGTTACTACGGTACCACGGCCTGCGATGGAGAACACGTCTTCGATAGGCATCAGGAACGGCTGGTCAATGGCACGCTCCGGCTCCGGAATGTAGGTGTCCAGGTGGCCAGCCAGTTCCAGGATCTTCTCTTCCCACTGAGCTTCGCCTTCCAGCGCTTTCAGTGCGGAACCACGGACTACCGGCAGGTCATCACCCGGGAAGTCGTACTCGGACAGCAGTTCGCGAACTTCCATCTCGACCAGTTCCAGCAGCTCTTCGTCATCTACCATGTCGCACTTGTTCATGAACACGATGATGTACGGAACGCCTACCTGACGACCCAGCAGGATGTGTTCACGAGTCTGCGGCATCGGGCCGTCAGTCGCTGCTACTACCAGGATTGCGCCGTCCATCTGGGCAGCACCGGTGATCATGTTTTTAACGTAGTCGGCGTGACCCGGGCAATCTACGTGGGCGTAGTGGCGGGTAGCAGTGTCGTATTCTACGTGGGAGGTGTTGATGGTGATACCACGCTCACGCTCTTCCGGTGCCTTGTCGATCTGGTCGAAGGCGAAAGCTTTACCACCGAAGTGCTTGGCCAGCACGTTGGTGATGGCGGCGGTCAGGGTGGTTTTACCGTGGTCAACGTGGCCGATGGTACCCACGTTAACGTGCGGTTTATTACGCTCAAATTTTTCTTTAGACATGATCGTCCCTCTAAACTAACGCTGAGTACGCGGTGGCAAGCTAACCACAGAACAGTTTATATGATGGATTTGAATCAAGGGGAGTAGAGAGGTTGGTGCTGACAGGCTGGTTCGATTGCCGAACTCACCCTAAGGTGTGGCTCTCAGAATTACCTGAGCCATATCAGCATCTTGGAGCGGGCAGCGGGAATCGAACCCGCATCATCAGCTTGGAAGGCTGAGGTAATAGCCATTATACGATGCCCGCATTTCTCTAACCCAAAGAACTCAAACCGCAGAGAAATATGGTGGAGGGAGAAGGATTCGAACCTTCGAAGGCAGAGCCGTCAGATTTACAGTCTGATCCCTTTGGCCGCTCGGGAACCCCTCCAGTTGCATAAATGCCACAACGGTAATTCTGCTTGCACCCGTTGTTTTTGTCGCTTTTGCTGGGCAAATAGACGACAGACATCCAAGCGTCGCGCATTTTATGGTAAGGATTTTGGGGATGCAACCATTGCACCTTGCAAAAAGTGCATTTATGCCGGGATCCAGGCAAAAAAACGCTCCTTCTCCGTCCCGACCGGACGCGTCCCTTGTCGCTCCCGATCCCTTGGTGTATGGTCGCCCTGCCCAAGAAACAGTGATGACACCATGACGACAGAGCATAACCCCTATTTGCAATTCACCCGCGAACAATGGGCGTTATTGCGCGATGCGGTCCCCCTGACCCTGACCGAGCACGATCTGCAGACCCTGCGCGGGATCAACGAGAAGGTGTCATTGCGGGAAGTGGAAGAGATCTATCTGCCCCTCTCCCGTCTCCTCAATCTCTACGTCAAGGCCAAGCAGCGCCGCAGCCGGGTGCTGGAGCAGTTTCTCGGTCAGTCCCGCGGCAAGGGCACCTATATCATCAGCATCGCCGGCAGCGTGGCGGGGGGAAAGAGCACCACGGCCCGTATCCTTCAGGCACTGCTGGAGCGCTGGCCGGAGCACCCCAGGGTGGAGCTGGTCACCACCGACGGCTTCCTGTTTCCCAACAAGGAGCTGGAAGCCCGTGGCCTGATGCGCCGCAAGGGGTTCCCCGAGTCTTATGACATCCGCCATCTGGTGGAGTTTGTCGCCAATATCCGCGCCGGCCACGAGAAGGTCGAGGCCCCCGTCTACTCCCACCTCATCTATGACATCCTGCCCGACGAGAAGAAGGTGGTGGAACAGCCGGACATCCTGATCCTGGAGGGGCTCAATGTGCTGCAAAGCGGCATGGACTATCCCCAGGACCCCCATCGCGTGTTCGTGTCGGACTTCGTCGACTTCTCCATCTATGTGGATGCTGACGCCGAGCTGCTGCGCACCTGGTACATCGATCGTTTTCTCAAATTCCGCAGCGGCGCCTTCTCGGATCCCGACTCCTATTTCCACCACTACGCCAAGCTGGCCGAGAGCGAGGCGACCGAGATCGCCAACAACATCTGGCAGGATATCAACTACCTGAACCTGCAAGAGAACATCTTGCCGACCCGGGAGCGGGCCAACCTCATCCTCACCAAGGGCAATGAGCACGCCATCGAGCAGATCAAGCTGCGCAAGTGACCACTGTCGCAGTGCATACATGGAAGAGGGGGCCCGCAGGCCCCCTCTTCCATTCAGTCGTCATGAGCGTATGGGTTCAGTCCCCCCGCCGCAGGGAGAGCTCCCCTCCCAGATAGAGCTTGAGCCCCTCTTCCGTCTCCAGACGCAGGGCTCCGCGTTCGTCGATCCCCCGGGCAATCCCGCGGATCACCTGCTCTCCCATCAGCAGCTTCACCGGCTGGCCGGCGAAGTGGTCGAGCCGGTTCCAGCTCTCGACGAAACTCGCCAGTCCCGTCTGTTCGAAGGTCTGCATGGCCTGCTGCAGGTGCAGCAGCACGCAGGCGGCCAGCTCGTTGCGATCCACCAGCTCGGGCTGGATATGGCGCAGCTCGGACCAGGCCTGATCGATCTTCTCCCCCTCCCGACTCGGCATCGCCAGATTGAGGCCGACCCCGATCACCAGATGGCAGCTGGCACCCGCACTGCCACTCATCTCCACCAGGATGCCCGCCAGCTTGCGGCCCTGGTAATAGAGGTCGTTCGGCCACTTGAGCTCCACCCCGGGATAACCGAGGGACTCCAGCGCCTCGACCACCGCCACGCCGACCGCAAGACTCAGTCCCATGGCGGCCGCCATGCCCTGCTCAAGCCGCCAGTACATGCTCAGGATCAGCTGGCAACCGAAGGGAGAAACCCAGGGTTTGCCACGACGTCCCCGCCCGGCGGTCTGGCACTCGGCCAGACAGCTTTCGCCGGAGCTCAGGGTGTTGACCCGCTCCAGCAGGTACTGGTTGGTGGAGTCGATGACAGGGAAGCAGTGCACCGGTGCCATCGGTGCCTCTGCCTGCAGCCACCCCTCGTGATAGAGGGCCATGGGCACCGCCAGCCGATAGCCCTTGCCGGTCAGGCTGAAGAGATCCAGCCCCAGATCCTTGAGTGCGGCCATGTGCTTGCTCACCGCCGCCCGGCTGATGCCAAGGCGCTCGCCCAGCTGCTCGCCGGAATGAAACTGGCCGTCGCTGAGCAGGGTGATCAGGGTCTGTCTGACGGGGGTCAGGGTCATGCCAGTACCTCGTCGAGCCAGGTTTCACCGCTGCGCCCCATGAAGCGCACCTCGTGTTCCAGCACCACACCGAACTGGTGCTCCACGCTGTCGCGGACATGGGCCGCCAGCGCGATGAGCTCCATGGCGCTGGCGCCCCCCAGATTGACCAGCACCAGCGCCTGCTCCTGATGCACGGCGGCACGACCGATGGCAAACCCCTTGAGACCGCACTGATCGATGAGCCAGCCAGCCGCCAGCTTGGCCTGCCCTTCTGCCGCAGGGTAGCAGGGCATCTGCGGGTATTGCTGTTTCAGGGTCTCGGCCAGGGCGGCGGGCACCACAGGGTTTTTGAAGAAACTGCCCGCGTTGCCCAGCACCGCCGGATCCGGCAGCTTGGCCATGCGGGTGGCACAGACGGTGTCGAAAATGGCCTGTGGCGAAGGGGCATCCCCCAGCGCCGCCAGCGGGCCATAGCCGGCGACCGGGCGCCATGCCTTGGGCAGGCGCAGACCGACGGCGATGATGAAGTGGGAATCCTGATAGTCGTGCTTGAAGATGCTGTCACGGTAACCGAATCGGCAGTCGGCCGCCGCGATGCGCTCAACCTCGCCACTCTGCCAGTTGAACGCCTCCACGTAGGCACAGACGCTGGCCAGCTCGACCCCGTAGGCACCGATGTTCTGTACCGGGGCCGCCCCGACCGTCCCGGGAATGAGTGCCAGATTCTCCAGCCCGTGCCAGCCCTGTTGCAGGGCGTGACATACCAGCTCGTGCCAGTTTTCACCTGCCGCCACGTGTAGCAGCCAGTGCTCGGACTCCTCTTGCAGCGTGATCCCTTTCAGGCCGTTGTGGACCACCAGACCGGCAAAGTCATCGCAGAACAGGATGTTGCTTCCTCCTCCCAGCACCAGGCGCGGCAAGGTGGCCAACTCCGGGTTGGTCCGCAGTTGCGCGAGATCATCCGGCCGGGTCACATCGGCCAGCCAGAGGCAGTGTGCGTCCAGGCCCATAGTATTGAGGGTCGACAGGGAGGCGTGGGGGGTGAGTTTCATCTGTGTGTTCCGACAAGGACAAGGGCGCAGTTTACCCCAGATCCCCCGGGACAAAAAACCCGGACACTTTTCGGACTCAGGGCTCTGGAGTAGAGTAACCCCTTCATCCCGCTGAGGAAGCATGCATGAACAATCAATTCGCCGTCATCGGCCTGGGCCTGTTTGGCAGCGCCTTGTGCGAAGAGTTGCAGCGCCAGAATGCCGAGGTACTGGCCATCGACATCGACGAGAGCAAGACCCGCCAGATAGCCACCCTCTGCAACCACGTCATCGTGGCCGATGCCACCGACGAGGCCACGGTCGCCGAACTGGGCCTGGCGAATTTCGACATCGTCTTTGTCGCCATCGGCGACAACCTGGAGACCAGCATCCTGACCACGCTGGTGCTGAAAGAGGCGGGCGTGAAGAAGGTCTGGGTCAAGGCCCGCGACAAGTTCCACGCCAAGATCCTGCAGAAGGTGGGCGCGGACAAGGTGATCAACCCGGAGTGGGACATGGGCCGCCGGGTAGCCCAGAGCATGCTGGACAACCGGCTGTTCGACTACCTGGAGCTGGGTCACGACATGGTGCTGACCGAGTTCGTGATCGGCTTGCAGCAAAACACCCGCACCCTGGCCGACTTGCGCCTGCTGCAGCAAAGCGATTTCCAGCTGTTGGCCATCAAGCGGGGTGAGGTGCTGCACAACGTCCTGACCGGCAAGATGGAGCTGCAACTCGGTGACATCCTGATCCTGGCCGGCAACAAGCACGCCATCGATCACTGGCTCGACACCCTATGATCAACTGGCGCAGCAACTACGCCTTCACCCTGCATCGGGAAGACAACTCCCGCTGGAGCGAGGCCAAGCTCATCCTGGGCAGTTTCCTCATCATCCTGCTGGTCGGCACCCTGTTTCTGGTCCAGCCCTCCAGCCACAAGGGTGAGGTCACCGTCATCAACGCCCTGTTCACCGCCACGTCAGCCATCAGCGTGACCGGCCTCGGGGTGGTGGATACCGGCACCGCCTTCACCCTGCAGGGGCAGATCATCCTGTTGATATTGATGGAGATTGGCGGTCTCGGCCAGATGACCATGACACTGCTGCTCATCGCCATGTTCAGCAAGCGGGTCGGGCTGCGCCAACAGGTGCTGGCCAAGGAGGCGCTGGGCCAGGAGGGGTCCGTCAACATCGTCCAGCTGGTGAAGCGCATCGTCCTGTTCGCCCTGATTGCCCAGCTGATCGGCACCGCCATCATGGCCATTCGCTGGGTGCCCGACATGGGCTGGGGCCACGGCCTCTACGTCAGCTTCTTCCACGCGGTGTCGGCCTTCAACAACGCCGGCTTCTCGCTGTTTGCCAACAACCTCATGGACTACCGGGATGACCCCCTCATCAGCCTGACCATACCGGCCCTGCTGATCCTGGGGGGGGTAGGCTTCACCGTCATCGTCGACCTGGTGCGCAACCGCCGCTGGCGCAAGCTGAAACTGCACAGCAAGCTGATGCTGCTGATGACCCCTGCCCTGCTGCTGCTGGGGACCCTGATGTTCTGGCTGCTGGAGCACAACAACCCTGGCACCCTGGGCAACGCCTCCTTCGGGAGCCAGTGGCTGGCAGCCTTCTTCCAGTCGGCCACCGCGCGCACGGCGGGCTTCAACACGGTGGATATCGGCCAGATGGTACCGGCCTCCCTGCTGTTCATGATGATGCTGATGTTCATCGGTGCCGGGGCAACCTCGACCGGGGGCGGTATCAAGGTCACCACCTTTGCCGTCGTCCTGCTGGCGACCCGGGCGTTTCTGACCAAGCGCCCCCATGTCACCGCCTTCGGCCGCACCCTGTCACCCCAGATAGTGACCCGTTCCCTGGCCATCATCATCGTCAGTACCATGGTGCTGATGCTGGCGATGTTCCTGCTGATGCTCACGGAGTCGCAACCCTTCGACAAGATCATGTTCGAGACCATCTCGGCCTTTGCCACCGTGGGTCTGTCCACAGGCATCACCGCCTCACTGAGCGAACCGGGCAAACTGATCCTGGTGCTGGTGATGATCTGCGGCCGTCTGGGGCCCCTCACCCTGGCGATCATGCTGGCCCGCCCGGTGGAGACCCGCATCCGTTATCCGGAAGAGAGCGTCTACACGGGGTAAGCCGCTCCACCCATGCAAAGAGGGGCCACTGGCCCCTCTTCTTATTTTTATGTGATCACGGCGCGCGCCAGCCTCAGGCAGCCTTGCCCCTGGTCGTCCCCTTGCCGGGGCTCTTTCCAGGGCTCTTCCCCGCACGAGCACTCTTGCCTGTGCTCGTGCGGGGGCGTGCGGCGGTGGACGCAGTCCGCTTGCGGCGGGCAAAGCGGTGCTTGCTGTCACCGGGCGCCGCCTTGGGCAGCGCGCTGAAGCTGGCGCCGGAATCCTGCCGCGCCCCCTCGATCAGGCCGTTGAGCTGCTCGGTGAGCGGCCCCATGAACTGCTGGTAGCTGCCGTGACGTTCGGCGATCTGACCCAGACTCTGCTCCCACAGTGCCGTCATGTCCGGTGTCGTGGCGGTCGTGGGCAGCGCCTGGACCAGGGCTCGCCCGGTCGGGGTGGCCTTGATGCTCTTGCCCTGGCGCACCAGGAAGCGGCGCTTGAACAGCAGATCGATGATCCCGGCCCGGGTCGCCTCGGTGCCCAGACCGTCGGTCTCCCGCAGGGTCTTACGGATCTCGGGATCCTGCACATAACGGGCGATGCCGGTCATGGCGGCCAGCAGGGTGGCATCGGTAAACGGCTTGGGGGGCTGGGTCATCTTCTCCAGCAGTTCCCCCCGCTCGCACAGCAGTTCCTCCCCCTCTTTCAGGGCAGGCAGGGTTCCCGCCTCCTCCTCGTCATCCTCTTCCACTCCGAGCAGCGCCTTCCAGCCCGCCTTGAGGATGCGGCGCGCCTTGGCCTGGAACAGCCCTCCGGCGATGCGCAGCAACACCTTGCTGTCGTTGTACTCGAACGGCGGGTAGAACTGCAGCAGATACTGGCGGGCAATCAGGCCGTACAGCTTCGCCTCGTCGGCCCCCAGGCTCGCCTCGTTCCCCCTCTTCTCGGTGGGAATGATGGCGTGGTGGGCATCCACCTTGCTGTCGTTCCACGCCTTGCTGCGGATCCTGCCATCCGCTTCGGCGACCGCCCTGGCCAGCGCAGGGGCCGTGCTGGCGATGGCCTCCCGCACCTGGCCGGCCCGGTTGAAGTGCTCGCTCGGCAGATGGCGGCTGTCGGATCTGGGATAGGTGATGAGCTTGTGCCGCTCGTAGAGGCTCTGGCAGATATCCAGCACCCGCTTGGCATCCATGCCAAAGCGCTTGGCAGCGTCGATCTGCAGGCTGGAGAGGTTGTAGGGGAGCGGCGCCGCCTGCTTGCGCGCCTGCTCCTCCACCGCCTCCACCCGGGCAGGTTGCCCCTGGATCCGCTCCACCACCTTGGCGGCCAGCGCCCGGTTGAGCACCCGTCCCTCCTCATCCTGCCAGCGCAGGCAGGCCTCCGATGGCAGCCACCTGGCGGTGAAGCGTTCGTTGCCCTGGGTCAGCAGATGGGCCATCACCTCGTAGAACGGCTTGGGAACGAAGGCCTCGATCTCGAGATCCCGGCGCACCACCAGACCGAGCAAGGGGGTCTGTACCCGGCCCACCGACAGCAGTTCGCTGCAACCCCCCTTGCGGCCAAGCAGGGTATAGGCCCGGGTCATGTTGATGCCATAGAGCCAGTCGGCACGGCTACGGGCCAGCGCTGACACCGCCAGCGGCACGAACTCCTTGTTGTCCCTGAGCTTGTCGAGGGCGCGGCGCACGGCGGGGGGATTGAGATCGCTGATGAGGCAGCGCTGAACCGGTTTGGTCTTGGGATAGCCGAGAAAGTCGATCACCTCGTCCACCAGCAGTTGCCCTTCCCTGTCCGGGTCACCGGCGTTGACCACGCAGTCCGCCTGCTTGATGAGCCCCTTGATGACGGCCAGCTGGGCCTTGGTCTTGGGTTTGGCCACCAGCTGCCACTGGGTCGGGACAATGGGAAGGGATTCCATGCGCCACTGCTTGTAGGCGGCATCGTAGGCATCGGGCTCGGCCTGCTCCAGCAGGTGGCCGATGCACCAGGTCACCACGTCTCCCTGCGCCGTCTCGATGAAACCATCCCCCTTCTTGTGCGGTTTGGGGAGGACATCGGCGATGGCGCGGCCAAGGCTGGGTTTCTCGGCGATAAAGAGTCGCATGATGGATACACCTGAATACTGTATATGTGAACAGTATACAATCCTCTCGCCACAAACCCCAAGCCCCGGGGTGGCCTACTGCCTCCTCACCCCGGCTTGGGCATCGCTCTCACCACAGCGCATCCCGCTCCCGCTGTATGGGAAAAATGCGATTTAAATTCAAGAAATCATGCCAAAACAAATAACAAAACCAAAAACTAATTATATGACGAAATAAAAACCATGACCGAGGTCAACCCATCGAATCTTGGGACTACTACTATATTGGTAATACCCGAATTCGAAGGACACCGTCACCATGCTTGGAAAACTGTTGAGAAAGACCTGGTTCTGGCTTCTGCTGCTCGGGGCCCTGCTGGGGGTCGCTGCACTGGGCGTCACCGTCACCGTGCTGCACAAGACCAGCTCCACCGAGTTCTGCGTCTCCTGCCACTCCATGCAGACCCCCCTCGCCGAATATCAGGGCAGTGTCCACTTCCAGAACGTGAAGGGGATCCGCGCCGAGTGCGCCGACTGCCACATCCCCAGTGAACCCGCCGCCTATCTCTGGACCAAGATCCGCGCCGTGAAAGACATCTATCACGAGGCGATCGGCACCCTCGACACCCCGGAGAAATACGAGGCCCACAAGCTGCGCATGGCCCAGACCGTGTGGGATCAGCTCAAAGCCAATGACTCCGCCACCTGTCGCAGCTGCCACAGCTACGCGGCGATGGATATCCTGGCCCAGCGCCCCAATGCCCGTGCCGAGCACCCGGTCGCCATCAAGGAGGGTCAGACCTGCATCGACTGCCACCGCGGCGTCGCCCACATCATGCCGGACATGAGCGGCCTGGCTGCCGCCGGTGCCAGCGAACTGGCCGCCGCCGCGGCCCAGACCCCGGCCACCGTCACCACCCGCTATGCCATCGCCACCACCCCGCTCTATCTGGATGCCGGCGCCAAGACTGACGAAGGCACTCTGATGCCCTCCACCCAGGTGGAAGTGCTGGCCAACGACAACGGCCGCGCCCAGGTGCGCATCGACGGCTGGCAACAGGACGGTGTGAGCGAGGTGTTCTACGCCGCCCCCGGCAAACGGATCCTGAGCGTGCTGGTCGGCGAAGCCGCCAGAAAAGCCCTCGTGACCGGCAAGAGCGAGACCGACAGCGCCACCAACCTCACCTGGCATCAGGTCAGCCTGACCGCCTGGGTCGATCAGAGCCAGCTCATCGGCGATCAGGGCAAGCTGTGGAAATACGCCTCCACCCTGATGTCCAACAACTGCACCGGCTGTCACGGCCTCACCGCGCTGGATCACTTCAACGCCAATCAGTGGATCGGCGTCATCAAGGGGATGGAGTCCCGTACCTCCCTCACCCCGGAGCAGGCGCGCATGCTCACCCAATACGTGCAGAAACACGCCAGCGACATGAGCGCGGCCCATTAAGGCAGGAACAGAGGACTCTCCCATGACTTTTTTCAATGACCAACAGACCAACCTCTCCCGCCGTACTCTGCTCAAGGGGCTGGGGGCCTGTGCCGCCCTGCCCCTGCTGGCTGGTCTCTTCCCGAAAAGCGCCCTGGCCAAGGCCGTCAGCACGGCCCTTGAACAGTTCCCCACCCTGGTGCCCGCCCAGAAAGGCATCCTGACCGGCGCCCACTGGGGGGCCTTCGAGGCCATCGTCTCCGAGGGCCGCATGGTGCGGGTCCAGCCGGTGGCCGATGACCCAGCGCCGAATGACCTCATCGACATGGCACCGTTCCAGGTCCACGCCAAGAACCGCATCAAGTACCCCATGGTGCGCAAGAGCTGGCTGGAGCACGGCCCGGGTGCCAGACCGGAGCTGCGCGGTGCCGACGAGTGGGTGCGAGTGAGCTGGGAGAAGGCCACCGAACTGGTGGCCGGCGAGATCCAGCGCGTCCAGTCTGATTTCGGCCCGCAGGCGATCCACGCCGGATCCTACGGCTGGAAGAGCGTGGGCATGTTCCACAACAGCCGCACCCTTCTGCACCGCCTGATGAACCTGGCCGGGGGTTTCACCGGCTATGCCGGTGACTACTCCACCGGCGCGGCCCAGGTGATCATGTCCCACGTGATGGGCTCCATCGAGGTGTACGAGCAGCAGACCGCCTGGCCCAACGTGGTGGAACACGCCGAACTGGTGGTGCTCTGGGGGGTCAACGCCCAGGTGACCCTGAAGAACAGCTGGAACATGCCGGATCACGAGGGGCAGGCCGGCTTCAAGGCGCTGAAAGAGAAAGGCACCCGGGTCATCAGCATCGACCCCGTCTACAACGAGACCGCCAAGCTGGTCGGCGCCGAGTGGATTGCCCCGAACGCCTATACCGACGTGGCCATGATGTTGGGTGTCGCTCACACCCTCTACAGCGAGAAGAAGCACGATCAGGCCTTCCTCGATCGCTACACCGTCGGCTTCGACACCTTCCTCGCCTACCTGCTCGGCAAGGATGACGGTCAGCCCAAGAGCGCCGAGTGGGCGAGCGCCATCTGCGGCGTCGAGGCCAAGGTGATTCGCCAGCTGGCCCTCGACATGGCCGCCAAGCGCACCATGATCATGGCCGGTTGGGGCATGCAGCGTCAGCACCACGGGGAGCAGCCGAACTGGATGCTGGTCACTCTGGCCTCCATGCTGGGCCAGATCGGCCTGCCGGGGGGCGGCTACGGCTTCAGCTACCACTACTCCTCCGGTGGCAGCCCCAGCGCCAAGGGCGGCATTCTGGCGGGTATCTCCGCCGGCAATGCCCCGAAGAACAGCCCGGCCCCCATCCCGGTGGCCCGCATCGCCGACTGTCTCGCCAACCCGGGCAAGACCATCGACTTCAACGGCCGCAAGGTGACCTATCCGGACATCAAGCTGGTCTACGTGGCGGGCGGCAACCCCTTCCACCACCATCAGGACACCAACAACCTGCTGCAGGCGTGGCGCAAACCGCAGACCGTGATCGTTCACGAGCCTTACTGGACCGCTACCGCCAAGCACGCCGATATCGTGCTGCCGGTCACCACCAGCTACGAGCGCAATGATCTGGAGATGGGGGGCGACTACTCCCAGCGCTATGTGTTCCCGATGCACCAGTGCGTGCCGCCCCAGTTTGAAGCCCGCAACGACTTCGACATCTTCAGCGCCATCGCCGCCAAGCTGGGTGTGCAGGAGCAGTACACCGAAGGGAAGGACGAGATGCTGTGGCTCAAGCAGATGTACGACGGCATGGCGGCGCAGGCCCGTGGCGCCCGTGTGGCGCTGCCGCCGTTCAACATGTTCTGGGAGTCCAACAACTACATCCGCTTCCCGATCCCGGAGGCCAACCGCCAGTGGATCCGTCACGCCGATTTTCGCGAGAACCCGCTGCTCAACCCGCTCGGTACCCCGTCCGGCAAGATCGAGATCTTCTCCAACACGGTGGCGGGGATGGGTTATGCCGACTGCGCCGGTCATCCCAAGTGGTATGAGCCCAAGGAGTGGGTGAAGAGCGAGGTGGCGGCGCGCTATCCGCTGTCGCTCAACACCTCCCACCCGACCCAGCGGTTGCACTCCCAGCTCGACAACACCCCGCTGCGGGACAAGTTCGCCATCGCCGATCGGGAGGCGATCCTGATCCATCCGGACGACGCCAAGGCGCGCGGCATCCAGGATGGCGATCTGGTGCGGGCCTTCAACGAGCGCGGCCAGATCCTGGTGGGGGCCCTGATCTCCGCCGATATCCGGCCCGGGGTAGTGCGGGTGTGTGAAGGGGCCTGGTACGATCCGGCCAAGCCGGGGGAAGCGGGCAGCATCTGCAAGAACGGCAACGTCAACTGCCTCACCTTCGACGAGGGTTCGTCCAGTCTGGCCCAGGGCAACTGCGGCCACATGGCCCAATTGCAGATAGAGAAGTATATCGGGCCAGTGCTCGCCAACACGGCGCACGAGGTACCGGCCAACGGCTGAGTAGAGGACTGAGCAACAAAAACGGCGCCATCAAGGCGCCGTTTTCTTATCGCAGTTTGTGGTGTGGCTCAGAAGTCTCCTTCCACCATGTACTCTTCGGCGCACTCCGCCAGCTGGGGCCAGAGATCTTCCGGCACCCAGGCCTCGGGGTCATCCTCGTCACCGTCATATTGGCTCCAGAAGAAGGCTCGCAGCCCGCTTGCGAAGTCGTCGCTCAACTCCGCCAGTTCGGAGAGGGGCCCCAGCCAGGCAATGCGGCGCAGGCCGGAGGCGAGATCGTTGATGGCATCCATCAGGGTGCGATCATCCAGGCTCTGCTCCACCAGCAGGGTGAAGCGCTCGCGGGCGCTCTCGGTCTGCTCCTCGTCCAGCTCGCCCACGTCGGCCAGCAGGTCGACAAAATCCTCCAGCAGGAACTGGATCAGGGCATCCCTGTCCTCGAACCACTGGATCTGGGCCCCCTTAGTGCCCAGCACCGAGGCATCGAACGAATCATCGAGATGGCACAAAGCCCAAGGATCGTCAGTCATTGCTACCCTTCCTACACCTGAAACAAGAGACGTATCTTATGCCGGGTGCCGCACCCTTGCCAGCACGGCGGCACAAAAGGGGCCCCCCGACGGGGCCCCCCGTCACTCGACCCTGGCCACCTTGGGCAGGGAGAGGGAAGCGGCGAGCCCCCCCAGCTCGGCCCGCCCCATGATGAGGCTGCCACGGTAAGCCTCCGCCAGGTCTGACACTATGTTGAGACCGAGCCCGGAACCCGGCACCTTCTCGTCGAGGCGCACCCCCCGCAGCACCGCCTTGGCGATCTGATCCTCGCTCATGCCGGGGCCGTCGTCCTCGATGCGCAGGGTGATCCAGCCCCCCAGCTCGGCACTGGAGATGCGCAGCTCGCTGGCGGACCACTTGAAGGCGTTCTCCAGCAGGTTGCCCACCATCTCGTCGAAGTCCTGCTCCTCCACCCCGACCGCCAGATTGACCGGCACCTGCAAGTCCACCGTCTTGCCGGGATAGAGGCGGGAGAAGGCGCGGCAGATGTACTCCACCCGGGCCCGCACCGGGGTCGACACCCCGAGGATCTTGGCGGCGCCGGTCACCCGCGCCTTGCCGAGGTGGTAGTCGATGTGGCGCTGGATCTGGTCGAGCTGCTCGCCGAGGGCGGCCTGATCCTCCGGCGGCAACTGGGTCACCTGGTTGCGCATGATGCTGAGCGGCGTCTTGAGGGCGTGGGCCAGGTTGCCGGTGTGGGAGCGGGCCCGCTGCAGCAGCTCGCCATAGTGGTGCAGCAGGCGGTTGATGTCCTCCACCAGCGGCTGGATCTCCAGGGGGTAGCGAAGCCGGAACCCCTCCTGATGACCCTGATGGACGCGGCTCAGCTCGCGGCGCAGCAAGTGCAGCGGGCGCAGGCCGTAGAGGATCTGGAACATGAAGCCGAGCACCAGGCCGGTGGCGGCGAAGCCGAGGCCGAGGAACAGGCTGATGCGGGTCTTCTTCAGGGTCTGGGTCAGGGCGCTGCTGTCCTTGGCCATCACCAGGGTGAAGACCCGATCAGACCCCGGCAGCAGCACGGTACGGGTCATGATGAGCAGGGGCTCCTTGTTGGGCCCTTTGCCGACAAAGAGATCCGGATCGCCGAAGGCCGACTTCAGGCCGTGGGCGCTCAAATGGGCATCCCACAGGGAGCGGGAGCGACTGACCACCGTCTCCCCCAGCTCCAGTTGCCAGTAGTAGCCGGAGTAGGGCTGGCGATAACGGGGGTCGGCCATGGGCTCGGTGACCACCGGCATGCCGTCCGGCTGGATCTCGAGGCGGGAGAGCAGATCGTAGAGCTGCAGGCGCAGGCCATCGGCCTCCGCCTCCTGCCAGTAGTTGCGCATCATGGTCTGCAGGCTGAAGCCGGTGGCGAACAGGAAGAGACCGCACCAGACCATGGCGATCACCACCAGCCGACCTCGCAGGGTGCGTACCAGCCTCATTCAACCCACCCCGCCATCGGTTGCGAGGATGTCATTCGTTGATCCGGTAGCCGAGGCCGCGCACCGTCTCGATGAGATCGGCGTGGGTCTTCTTGCGAATGCGGCCGATGAACACCTCCACGGTGTTGGAGTCGCGATCGAAATCCTGGGCATAGATGTGGTCGATCAGCTCGCTGCGGGACACCACCTTGCCCCTGTGCTGCATCAGGTAGCCCAGCACCCGGAACTCGTGGGCGGTGAGCTTGATGGGGGTCCCCTCGTACCACACCTGGGAAGCCGCCATGTCGAGACGCACGCCACCGATCTCGAGGATGGAGCTGGCGTTCCCCGCCGCCCGGCGCACCAGCGCCTGCACCCTCGCCACCAGCTCCGCCACCTGGAAGGGCTTGGTGAGGTAGTCGTCCGCCCCGGCGTTGAGCCCTTCAATCTTCTCGTGCAACTGGCCACGGGCGGTCAGCACCAGCACCGGGGTGTCCATCCCCTTGCTGCGCCACTCCTTCAGTACGCTCAGGCCGTCGCGACCGGGCAGGCCGAGATCCAGGATGATGGCGTCATAGGGTTCGGTCTCGCCGAGAAAGCCCGCCTCATTGCCATCGTGGCAGAGATCGGTGACGAAACCGGACAGACGCAGCTGTTCCGCCAGCTGGCCCGCGAGGATCTTTTCATCTTCAACTATCAGAATGCGCATACATGGGTATCCAAAACAGGGTTGTGCCGGCACCGGCAACGGTTGGGGGGACGAACCGGATGACGGTAGGTTCGCGGACTCACGCCGTTACTCCTTACTCCTCTTCCGGGGGCGGGCGCGGAGCGAACAGGCGCTCCAGATGGTGACCCTTGAGCCACACCATCTCCAGATTGTCAGCCCGATAGCCCACCTTGATGACGCTGTTCTCCTCGTCGATGAGCCTGAGCTCGTAGAGCCAGACGCCATCCTCCTCACCCAGATCGACGCGCAGCACGCGCACCGGCAGGCGGGAGGCCACCTCCATCAACACATGAAACGGGCGGACCCGCCCCTCGCTGACCGCCTGTTGCAGCAAGGCCTCGTTCGGCTGGGCCGCCTGAACCAGCATCGGCAGCAGCAATCCAAGCAGGGGCAGCGCGCTATTCATGGGTGATTCATCTCTCAAAACCTAACATAATGCCGTTTATAGTGTGCCAGCCATGAATCCGGAATGAATATGATCCCACGCAGTATCCTGCTGATCTTGTGCCTCTTTTCCACCTTTGGCTGGGCGGCGCAGACACGTCTCGACATGGCCGGACTGGTCAAGTTGTTGCTGGCACAAGGTTATCACGACATTCGAGAAGTGGAGCTGGAAGGGGACAAATTCGAGGTCGATACCCTGAATGCCGACGATCAGCGCGTCCAGTTGCAGGTCGATGCCAACACCGGCGAGATCACCAAAAAAGAGGCCGAATAGGCCTCTTTTGCTATGGGCGTGACGGCTGTTGCGCCGCCCCCCTCCCGGCTACTTGCGCTCGCCTGCGCCAGGGGCGCAGCAGCTTTTCCCGACGGGGCCACAGCAGGGCGCAGGCCAGCACCAGATAGATGAGAGGCTCCTGCCACCCGCTCTTGACCGACCACCAGTAGTGTACCGGCACCAGCAGAGCCACCCCGTAGATCCAGTTGTGCAGCTTCTGCCAGACAGGCCCCATGCGCCGCAACAGGGCCGGGATCGAGGTGATGCCGAGCGCCAGCAACAGTAGCAGCGCCACCATGCCCACCACTATGTAGCTGCGCTTCACCAGCTCGCCGCCAATCAGCCCCCAGTCGAACTGCAGATCCAGCCCCAGCCAGACCATGAAGTGCAGGGACGCCCAGGCGGCGCACCAGAGCCCGAGGGGGCGACGCAACTTGATGAGCTGCCCCTGGCGCCAGCGCTTGGCGAGCGGCGACACCAGCAGGGTCAGCAACAGCAGGTGGAGGGCCCCCTTGCCAAGGTAATGGGTCAGCCCCTGGACCGGATCTCCCCCCAGCAGCCCGGCTGGCACGGCATAGCCCAGCCAGAGCAGAAAGCCGAGCGAACCAAGGTGCACCAGCGCCCGCAAGCCGTTGACATGGGCTGTTTTCAGTCTCGGCATCATATTGCAGTTCCCGTCATGTTTTTCCCGCTTCTCATCCCCTCTCCCACCAGGGGAGAAGGGGGCAAGAGATCAGTCGGACAGCGCGTCAGTCTCAATACCATTTACGCAGATCCATCCCCTGATAGAGGGACGCCACCTCGTCGCCGTAGCCATTGAACATCAGGGTCGGCTGGCGCTTGGCCCCGAAGATACCCCCCTCGCCGATGAAACGCTCGCTCGCCTGGCTCCAGCGCGGGTGATCCACGCTCGGGTTGACGTTGGCGTAGAAGCCATATTCGTTGGGGGCCAGCAGGTTCCAGGTGGTGGGGGGCATCTCCTCCACCAGGCGGATGGAGACGATGCTCTTGATGCTCTTGAAGCCGTACTTCCAGGGCACCACCAGCCGGATGGGAGCCCCGTTCTGGGCGGGCAGGGTCTTGCCATAGAGCCCCATGGCGAGGAAGGAGAGGGGGTGCATGGCCTCGTCGAGGCGCAAGCCCTCCACATAGGGATAATCGATGCCGCCCCCCAGGGCACGGGAGGCCTGCCCCGGCAACTGTTCCGGATCATAGAGCGTCTCGAAGGCCACGAACTTGGCGCGACTGGTGGGCTCGGCACGGCGGATCAGATCCGCCAGCGCAATGCCGCTCCAGGGCAGCACCATGGACCAGGCCTCCACGCAGCGCAGCCGATAGATGCGCTCCTCCAGCGTGCTTTTGTTGATGAGATCCCACACATCCAGGGTGAAGGGTTTGGCTACCTCCCCTTCCACCTTCAGGGTCCAGGGCTCGGGCTTGAGGTAATGGCCGTTGCGGGCCGGATCCCCCTTGTCGGTCCCCAGCTCGTAGAAATTGTTGTGGGTGGTGGCCTTCTCCTCCGGGGTGAGGATCAATCCCTCTGGCCGGGTCGCGGCACGGATGTTGAGGGGTCTGGTGGGGGCCACGGGGGCCTGCTTGTCCGATGCGAAGAGATCCAGCAGGCTGGCCTTCACCGGAAACGCCAGGGTGGCGGCACCGACGCCCAGGCCCAGCCCTTTCAGGATGCGGCGACGATCCTGATAGACGGTTTCCGGCGTGACATCCTGCTCTGTGGGATGATGAGAAGTACGGCGCTTGATCAACATGAAAAAACTCCCGGGACGATGAGGTTGACAACCATAAGACCCGCCCCGGCCAAGTTTTATTTCACACAGAATTACATGAGTTGGTAAAGGGGCAGTGCCTTGGCCATGGTACCGGCCAGGAAGAGCACTACGAACACCAGCAGAGGAACGATCACGTTTGGCACCATCAGACTCACTCCATGAGCAGGACAGGGCCTCTAACTATGGAACAAGGTCTGCGGCGTCTCCAATGAATTTTTTTCGCGAGCGCAAGCGTATTCCAGAGTTGCAAAGAGTGATCGGGATCACACACAATCCGGCCCCCGCTTGCTGCCGCTCTACCGCGGAGTAGGCTGCCTCCTTTTCCGGATTCAACCACTGAGAGTCACGCCATGAGCCCACTGTTCGCCATCGCCATCACGACCGGGATCCTCTCCGCCGTCTGGGGTGGACTGGCCGCCGCACTCGGTCTCATCTCCTGGGTCGGCTTCCTCGGCTGCACCAGCTACTTCGCCTCGAGTGGCGGTTACAAGGCGCTGTTGCAGACCCTGCTGTGCAACACCACCGGCATGCTGTGGGCACTCCTGCTGATCCACGGGGAGACCTGGTGGGGAGCCGGCATGGCGGGTTATCTGATGACAGGGGTGGTGGCCACCCTGATGTGCGTGCAGGCCAGGCAGCAGTGGCTCGCCTACATTCCCGGCACCTTCGCCGGGTGCTGTGCCACCTTCGGCGCCGCAGGCGAGTGGCGGCTCATTCTGCCCTCCCTCATCATCGGCGCCCTGTTTGGCTATCTGATGAAGGCGAGCGGCCTCTGGCTCTCCCAGAAGACCCTCTCCACCGGCGGCGTCAGCGACCCGGCATAAGCCTGAGCCTGAGCCTGAGCCTGAGCCTGAGCCTGGCAAGGTAACCGATTCGGTCGGAAACCAGAGGGGCGGGGGGGGGGGGGGGGGGGGGGGGGGGGGGGGGGGGGGGGGGGGGGGGGCGGGGGGGGGCGGCCGGCGCGGGGGGGGGGGGAGAAGAGGGGTAGGGGTGGGGCGGGGGGGCGGCCCCCCCCCCCGCCGCCCGCCGGCGCGCCGCGCCCTCCCCCTCGCGTCCTCCTGCCTCCCCCCCCCCCCCCCCCCCCCCCCCCCCCCCCCCCCCCCCCCCCCCCCCCGCCCCTCTGTCATTTATCCCTTCGACTTGAAATTTGCCGCCTCGATGCCGTGCCGATTCAATAGCTTGTAGAAGTCGGTGCGGTTTCGCCCCGCCATGTTGGCCGCCAGGGTCACGTTCCCCTCCGTGGTGCGCAGCAGCCGGATCAGATACTCCTTCTCGAACTCGGCCCGCGCCTCGTTGAACGAGGGAATACCGCCACCGCCGCCACTCAGGGCCGACTCCACCATCGCCGCGCCTATCACCGGGCTGCAGCAGAGGCTGGCGAGCTGCTCCACCACCCCGCAGAGCTGGCGCACGTTGCCCGGCCAGGCCGCGGCGGCCAGCAGGGCCAGCGCCTCCGGCGAGAAGCCGAGGGCGGCGCAATCGGGGTGACGGTTGCGGTAATCGTCCAGCGCCTGACGGGCCAGCAGGGGGATGTCCTCGCTGCGGGCGCTCAGCGGCGGCAGGGTGATGTTGGCCACGTTGAGGCGGTAGAAGAGATCCTCGCGAAAACGCCCCTCTTCCATGGCGGTCACCAGATCCTGATGGCTGGAGCTGATGACCCGCACCTCGGGGGTACCCTGACCATACTCCGCCAGCACCTGGAGCAACTTGGCCTGGAGTGACTCCGACAGATCCCCTATCTCGTCGAGGAAGAGGGTGCCGCCTTTGGCCTCGGCAAACAGGCCGGACTGGCCATCCTCGCCAAACAGCTGCAAGTCCAGCACGGGCCAGGGCAGAGCCGCACAGTTGATGGTATGCAGCGGCTTGTCGCGGCGGTGGCTGGCCTGGTGCAGCGCCTGGGTCATCACCCCCTTGCCGGCGCCGGAGGGGCCCAGGATCAGCACGGGCACGTCCATGGTGGCGATGCTGCTCGCCTGGATCAGCAACTGCTCCATCTGCGGGTTGCGGGTCTGGATGAGGGACTGCCACTCCTGCTGCTGCTTCGGACGGGTCAGGCTGAGAGCATGTTCTATGGTGACCAGCAGCTCGTCCTTGTCGATGGGCTTGGTGAGGAAGCTGAACACCCCGGAGCGGGTCGCCTGGATGGCGTCGGGAATGGTGCCGTGGGCGGTCATGATGATCACCGGCATGCCGAGCCACTGGGACTGGATCCGCTCGAACAGCGCCAGCCCGTCCATGCCCCCCATGCGCAGATCGCTCAGCACCAGGTCGGCCCGTTGCTGGCGCAGCCTGTCCAGCGCTCCTTCGGCGCTGTCGGCGGTATCCACCTCGTAACCCTGGCTGCGCAGGCGCATGCTCATCAGCTTGAGCAGGCTGGCATCATCGTCCACCAGCAGAATACGGCTCATGCTCTCACCCCCTCTTGGCGAAAAACGCGGTCATTGCGGCGCGGTCCGGAGCTGTCATGGCTGACCTCCCCCATTGAGCTTACGCTGGTTGAGCTGCTCGTCGATGGCGGAGAGCTGCTCTATCTGCTGGCGTAGACGCTTCACCTCCTGACTCTGATCGTCGCGGCGGCTGTCTCGCACCAGCAGCTCCTCCCCGAGGGCGATCCAGCTGCGCAGGAAGGCCTGGGCATCGAGACCGAGCTCCGGCAACAGAGCTTTCAGCTGATCCAGCCCGGCCCGGCGGCTGGCCACCGATTCGGACGGGTGGGTGTTGACCATGGCCAGGCTGACCCGGCTCTCGAGGTCGGTGGCGCCGGCCAGTCGCTGGCGCTCCTGCATCCGCTGCTGGGGATGGCTGGCCAGCAGCCAGTCCGAGTATTGCAGGCGCACCTGCATCTCCTTGTTGGCAAACTCCATCCGCCTGGCGATCGCCTCCTGGGAAGGCTCGGTGAGGCTGGTAGAAGGCAGCAGGGAACAGCCAGCGAGCAGGCCCATCATCAATACGGGAATCACAAATCGTTTCATCTTGAATGTCACTTCAGATCCTGGTGGGGAACAGGCACCTGCCCGCTCCTCTCAATATTCGGTGTCAAGGCGCCACCCGCACCTGCGGGGTCGCCGCCACGCCCGTCAGCTCGGGCGCACGTTCAAATCCAGCCGGAAACAGACATCCGCCTGGGCATCCTCGATCAGCCTGAGCTCACCGCCCAGACTCATGGCAGACTCACGGGCAATGGAGAGGCCCATGCCGGAGCCTTTCAGCAATCCCTGGCGCACTATGCTGCCCTGCTCAAAGGGCTCGAAGATGCGCTCCCGTTCGTCTGGCGGGATGACAGGCCCTTCGTTGGCCACCTCCAGCCAGCCGCCGCCCGCTCCCGCCCCGGCGCGGATCCAGATCTGTCCGCCCCTGGCGCCATAGCTGACCGCGTTGGAAAAGAGATTGTCGAGGATGAGTCGCAGGCGGTAGGGCTCTGCCCGCAGGCTGATGGGCTCGGGCGGCAAGTGTACACTGATTTGCTTGGATTCCAGCGCGAGCCGGTACTCTTCGGACAAGTCTGACAACAAGGGCGCCAGGGGCACCTCGGACAGGGTGAACACCTCCTGCTGGCTGAGGCGATTGAAGTCGAGCAGCCGCTCGATCAGGGTCTGCAGACGGCGGCTGTTCTCCTCCAGCATCTGGCAGATCTCCTGCTGATCCCCGTTGAGGGGCCCCACCAGCTGCTCCGAGAGCAGATCAGCCCCCTCCCGCAGCACGGCAAGGGGGGTTTTCAGCTCGTGGGATACGTGGCGCAGGAACTGGTATTTCTGCTGTTCCAGCTCCTTGAGCTTGTCGTGCAGCCAGCTGATCCGCTCCCCCAGCAGCACCAGTTCGGCCGGGCCATCCACCGGGCGCTGATCCGGCTCGACGCCTGCGCCCAGACTCAGGATCCGCGACTCAATCTGACGTACCGGGTGGATGATGAGGTAGGTAAAGAGCAACACCAGCAGCAGGCTGAGCCCGACCACGAAGCCGCTGACCCACCAGATCTGCTGTTTCAGCTCCACGATGGCGCCCCGCATGCGGGTCACGTGATCATCCACCTGGCTGCGGGTGACCACTTCCAGTTGCTGGTTCAGTTCGTTGAAGTCGGTGAAACGGGGGCTGGTCGCCTCCTGCCTGGCCTTGCGCAGATCCTGCAGGCCATCGAGCCAGACCAGCGTCGCCTCGAGATCTCCGTAGACCTCGGCATCCGGAATGGAGTCCTGATGGGTCGCGAGCAGTTCCCGGTAGCGCACCAGCTGCTGCCGATAGCTGGCCAGGATGCGGTCATCACCCAGGACCGCATAGCGGCGCAGGGTGCGCTCCAGATCGATGGCCTGAGTGGAGAGCAGCGTCGCCCGGCGAGTGTCCCGCACCGCACGTTCCATCTCGTCGCTGGTGAGCTGGCCCAGGTGGGAGAGAGCCTGACTGTCGTGCCAGATCATGCCCCCCAGGGGCATCAGCACCAGCACGAAGCCCATCAGTACTACCTGGAGCAGGGAGCGGGGCCGAACCTTGGTCATCTTCTGCGGTCTCGATTCGTCATGGGGGAGCCAGCATATCCGCACTGCCCCAAAAAGCAAAACCGGCCATAAAGCCGGTTTGATTGCTCACCGAGGCCGGATTCACGCCAGGCCGACGGACGCCACACAGATGACAATGATCATGGCAAGGGCCCCTGACGCGGCCAACAGTGCCCATTTCATTTCTACGCTCATGCAAACCTCCTTTCTGCCAATCAGCGTTGGATCACAACAGATAACGACATGTTAATTCATAGTGAATCCCATAACCGTGAGCTGCGTATATATTTCAGACGAGCCCAACCCAAGGAATGGAAAGCATGTTTTACCTCTGTAGCATTGGATCCAATCTCGACCCCGCCCTGCACGTCAGTCAGGTCGTCGCCGAATTGCTGGCCCGCTTTGGTCGCCTTCACCTGAGTTCCGTCATCCAGACCAAACCCGTGGGCATGCATTCGCGCCACGACTTCCTCAACTGCCTGTTCGCCGTCCAGAGCGACCTCTCCCCCGTCCAGCTCAAGGCCGAGTTTGTCACCATGGAGCTGGCCCATGGCCGGGATCGCAGCAACCCCCTGTGCAAGGTGGCGGACAGGCCACTGGACATCGACATACTGGCCTGCGGCGAACGGGATGACTTCGCCGAGGCCGGGGTGGATGCCTACCTGGGGGATCTGCTGGCGGAGATGTATCAGGGCGGCAGTGTGGACTCCGGCAAGGTGACCCTCGGCCTGCCGGGCAGCAAGGTGTTTGCGAAGCAGCGCATCGGCCAGGCCCCCATCCATCTCTGCCAGCAAGACGAGGCCCTGCTTCCCGGCAACGGCCACCCCGGCCCCCCTTCCCGGCACGCCGCCATCCGGCACCCTTGAGTCGTTCACACACATGAGGCGCCCAAAGGCGCCTCATGTCATGGCGGCCCGCCTTGCCCTAGATGACGGCGAGGGCGCGCCCCCCGTCCACCCGGATGCTGGCCCCGGTCATGTAGTCGTTCTTCATCAGCATCTGTACCGCCTGCCAGATGGGCTCCAGACCCCCTTCCCGCGCCAGCGGCGTCTTCGCCAGCACCTGCTGGCGCCAGTCATCCCCGTGCTCGTCGAGAAACAGGATGGGGCCAGGCTCTATGGTGTTGACCCGCACGGCAGGCGCCAGTTCGCGGGCAAAGCTCATGGCCAGGGAATGGGCTCCCGCCTTGGTGGCCACGTAGGCGGCAAACTGGGGCGCCGGAGCATGGATGTAGATATCGGTGATGTGGATGATGCCCCCGTTGGGCTGGCGGGCAAGGGCAGGGGCCAGCGCCCGGTTGAGCTGGAAGGGAGCCGCCATGTGTACCCGGTAGAACTGATCAAACTGGGCCAGCTGCACCGCAGGATCCGCCGCCTGGGGCTCGAAGGCGGAGGCATTGTGGATGATCAGGGCAAGATCCTCATGGGCCGCCAGCGCCGTCACCACGGCGCCCACCTCCTCTTCCCGGGTGAAGTCCGCCTGTACCAGCTCGACGCCCACGTCTCGCAGACGATCCAGCTCGGGCCGTTCGCTGCGATAGCTGCCCGTCACCTGCCAGCCAGCGGCCACCAGCTGCTCGCACAGATAGAATCCCAGGCGACGGCCACAGCCCGTTACCAATGCACGCATACACTCTCCTTGTGGTTGTCGCCCTCCCCGATCCATGCAGGATCGCACGGAGGGCCCATTCATCGGCCATGACCTATCGATGTCCGAGGCAAAACCCATTGGCCCCCTGTCACGGCCACCGGGCATAGTGGCCCCATCGACCTCCATGGAGCCACCATCATGCTACAAATTCGCGATCATATGCAGCCATTGACCCACTCACTGCACCCCGGCCTCGGTCTGACCGAGGCGCTGGACAGACTCCATCGGGCAAACCTGGGGGGCCTGCCGGTACTGGATGACCATCAGCACCTCGTCGGATTTCTCTCCGAGCAGGATTGCATTCCCGCCCTGCTCACGGGCAGCTATCACTGCGACACCCGTACTCTGGTCGAAGATCTGATGAGCCGGACCCCGCTGTTCGTCTCTCCTGATGACAACATCGTGGATCTCGCCCGTCAGATGGCCGGGGCCAGACCCAAGGTCTATCCGGTAATGGAGGGAGGCAAGGTGACGGGCATCATCAGCCGTCGTCAGGTGATGCAGGCCCTCAACACCCAGATGAAACAGTGTCAGGCAACCTGAGGCAGGCAACCTCGCACACGTTTCATGCCGACCACCCTCCCGCCCACAGCCGGCGAGTGGCTGGTCCACCCCGCCCGACTCTGCCACGGGGCGGCCTGTCGATGCAGCCCGCCCCCCTCCCACCGCCACCGTTCGTTTGTCCCCTCCCCATTTCAGGGTTTGCCATCCGTGGTCGTCTCTAGTTAGATAGGTGCCGGTCACAGTCCCTGCCGGATGCGACCCCGTCCCGAGTGCTCAGGAGATGTAACGTGCGACGCTTGCTCGTATTCTGCTTGCTGCTGCCCTGCTGGCTGTCAGCCAGGGAGCTGGTCATTGGTGGCATCCTGGAGCCCCCTCTCAAGTGGCTGGATGCACAGGGACACCCTCGCGGGCTGGATGTGGATCTCGTCACCGCCATCTTCGGCACGCTCCATACCCCCATCAGGATTGAGCTCATCGATTCGGGGGCCAGGCTCACCCGCAATGCCGAAAGCGGCTTCTATGACCTGCTGCTGACCCACTCCTACAAACCGGAGCGGGAGGCCTATCTGCTCTACCCCAAACAGGCCCATATGCTCCATAGCTGGCACTTCTTCATACGCAAGGAGTCCGCAGGCCGGATCCATTATGACCATCTGACGGATCTCAAACCCTGGCGCATCGGTGTCACCCGGGATTTCTCCTATACCCCCGAGCTCGCGGCAGCCATGACAGACCCGAGCTATCACTTCCAGGAGATCCCCATCAACCAGCTGCAACTGCGCAAACTCATCGCCGGTCGCATCGACGTGGTGCCCATGTCCCTGGTCACCGCCTTCACCCAGATAAGAGAGGAGGGACTGGAAGGCAAGCTCGACTACCTGCCAAAACCCCTCAAGACCAGCCCCTACTTCAATGTCTGGACCCGTTCCCGGGCCGATGCCGACACCCCGGCCCTGATGGCCGCCTATGATGCCGAACTGCTGCACATGAAGCGGGACGGCCGGCTCAAAGCCCTCTACGACAAATACGGCATCCCCTATATCGAACCCTGATCCCGACTGTCAGGGCTGCACGCCTCGCAAGATCGGCTATGCAGTGAGATCAGGGTTTCGCCTGTGAAATGGGTCTCCCGCGTCCCTCAGTCCTTAAGGTTTCACATCCCGCAGGATCGGGTTTTGCAGCGAAATCAGCGTCTCGGTGGACTGGATCTCGTCGATGGTCTGGATCTTGTGGATCAGTACCGTCTGCAACTCGTCGATGGAGCGGGTCATCACCTTCATGAAGATGCTGTAGTGGCCCGTGGTGTAGTAGGCCTCCACCACCTCGTCCAGCGCCTGCAGTTTGGCCAGGGCCGACGGGTAATCCTTGGCGCTCTTCAGGTTGATCCCGATGAAGCAGCAGACGTCGTAGCCCAGCTTCTTGGGGTTCACCTGCACCCGCGTTCCCTCGATGATGCCCGCCTGCTTCATCTTCTCTACCCGCACGTGGATGGTGCCCGGGCTCACCAGCAGTTGTTTGGCCAGCTCGGCGTAAGGCAGGCGCGCATTCTCCATCAGGGCGGTGAGGATGGCCTGATCGAGATTATCGATCCGATAATTTTCTGACACTTTTTTGCGCTCCTTTTAATGATTCATCATTAATTGATGGCTTATTTTGAAGAAAAAAACACACAAAGCCTATTTCAATTATCGAATATTGAATTTAGTTGGCATTCTGTTGAAGAATCACCGCATTCAACGGATTCACGACAGGTAATTCAGCATGAAACAGCACTACATCCGCAGCCAACAGCAGATCAGCTTCGTCAAAGAGATGTTCTCCCGCCAACTCGCACTGCAACTCGGCCTGATGGAGGTACAAGCCCCCATTCTGAGCCGGGTCGGTGACGGCACCCAGGACAACCTCTCCGGCTGCGAGCATGCAGTGCAGGTCAAGGTGAAAACCCTGCCGGAGCACAGCTATGAAGTGGTCCACTCCCTGGCCAAGTGGAAGCGCCAGACTCTGGGTCGCTTCGGTTTCGGCCCGGGTGAAGGCATCTACACCCACATGAAGGCACTGCGTCCGGACGAGGATCGTCTCAGCCCCATTCACTCCGTCTACGTCGACCAGTGGGACTGGGAGAAGGTGATGCCGGGCGAGCGCCGGGATCTGGCCTATCTACAGGAGACGGTGCGCGGCATCTGGACCGCCATCAAGGCCACCGAGCGCGCGGTCTGTGCCGAACACGACCTGACCCCCTTCCTGCCGGCGGATATCCAGTTCCTGCACAGTGAAGAGCTGCTGACCCGCTACCCGGACCTCGATGCCAAGGGACGCGAGCGCGCCATCGCCAAAGAGCTGGGAGCGGTCTTCCTCATCGGTATCGGTGGCGCCCTCTCCCACGGCGAACGCCACGACGTCCGTGCCCCGGACTACGACGACTGGAGCAGCGAGAGCGAGCTGGGGCTGGCGGGTCTGAACGGTGACATCCTGGTGTGGAACCCGGTGCTGGAAGACAGCTTCGAGATCTCCTCCATGGGGATCCGGGTGGACGCAGAGGCCCTGCGCCGCCAGCTCGCCATCACCGGGGACGAGGATCGCCTGCAGTACGACTGGCATCAGGATCTGCTGGCAGCACGGATGCCGCAAACCATCGGCGGCGGCATCGGCCAATCCCGTCTGGCCATGCTGCTGCTGCAAAAAGAGCACATCGGTCAGGTCCAGGTCGGCGTCTGGCCATCTGAAATGAAGGCTGCCATCCCAGGCATGCTGTAACGAATTGATTTGATTGCATCTGTCCTCCTATCGCGGCAACACGGCGCGGGACAGACGCGATAGCGAAGCTGGTCAGCCGGGGTGGAGAGCGTATCCCGACTGACTGTAAGGCGGGCATGGTCGCTGACTGTGCCTGCCGACCCTGGGGCTTGCCCCTGCGATCCGCTCAACCCACGTCAGATCGCATCGAATACATTCCTCCCGGCAATCTTCGGATTGCCGTTTTTTTACGCCGAAAAACTGTGCTCAAAACCCGCCCCGATCTGGTGCTGGCGCGGCAACCCCGCCTTTCTGCTGCCGGTGCAGTGGCAGGCAAACAACCGCTCCACCGCCTCTTCCTGCAGATAGGCTCCGAGCGCCACCGCCCGCTCTGGGCCGGAAAACTTCAGGTGCAGGCCGCCGATGACGGCGTGGATCCGCTCGTCGCCACACACCTCCTTGGCCCACTCGATGATGTTCTCGACCCCGGCGTGACCGCAGCCGATAAAGACGATGAGCCCCTGCTCGCTCTTGTAGGCCAGCGCCGAGTCGTCGCTGATGAGGTCTTTCTCCACCCGCCCACCCCGCACTATGTAGCCGAGCAGCGAAGGCGCAGCCCGGTCGCGCCGCACAATGCTGCCGAGGAACACCAGACGATCCGAGAGCCACACCGGCTCGGACGAGCAGTGGGGAAGCAAGCCTCTGGCCGGCAGCGACTCCCGAGCCAGCGCCCCCGACAGGCGATAGAGGTTGCGCCGCCAGAAGGGCAGCGACAGGAAGTAGCCCCGCTCGCAGAACACGTCCGGACAGGCGATGAGCGGGATGGGTCTTGGATAGGCGGGCAGCGAGCCGACCCCGCCCACATGGTCATAATGACCGTGAGAGAGCACCACATGGGTGAGAGAGGCGAGATCGATCCCCATCACGGCGGCGTTGTGGCACAACGCCCGGCCACGGCCGCTGTCGAACAGCACCCTGAGGCCGTCACACTCCAGCAGCAGCGCCAACCCTCGCTCGGGCAGACAGCCAGGCAGATGAACGTCGTCATCCACCAGCACGGAAAACTTCAGCATCTCAATCCCTCAGAAAACAAAACGCAGGCACGAGGCCTGCGTTTTTCATCGACAATCCCATTACTGGGTCATGGTGAGGCCGTTGCTGTCGGCCCCCAGCCGCAGTGTCTTGCCCGGGATGACCCGACCGCTGAGCAGGGCCTGGGCCAGCGGGTTCTCCACCTTCTGCTGGATCGCCCGCTTGAGGGGGCGCGCCCCGTAGACGGGATCGAACCCGGCGTGGACCAGCTTGGTCAGCAGCTCCTCGCTCACCTCCACCTCGAAGCCCTGGGACTCCAGACGGCTCATCAGGCTCTTGAGCTGGATGCGGGCGATGGACTTGATGTGCTCCTCTCCGAGCGGGTGGAACACCACGGTCTCGTCGATCCGGTTGATGAACTCCGGCCGGAAGCTGCGGGTCAGCACCTCCATCAGCATGGTCTTCATCTCGTCGTAATCCTTCTCGGAGTGGTGCTCCTGGATGAGATCAGACCCGAGGTTGGAGGTCATGATGACGACCGTGTTGCGAAAATCGACGGTACGCCCCTGACCGTCGGTCAGGCGGCCATCGTCCAGCACCTGCAACAGGATGTTGAAGACATCGGGATGCGCCTTCTCCACCTCGTCCAGCAGGATCACCGAGTAGGGGCGACGGCGCACCGCCTCGGTGAGATACCCCCCTTCCTCGTAACCCACGTATCCCGGAGGCGCCCCCACCAAACGGGCCACGCTGTGTTTCTCCATGAACTCGGACATGTCGATCCGCACCATGGCGTCCTGGGTATCGAACAGGAACTCCGCCAGCGCCTTACACAGCTCGGTCTTGCCCACCCCGGTGGGGCCGAGGAAGAGGAAGGAGCCGATGGGGCGGTTCGGGTCGGACAGCCCGGCACGAGAGCGGCGAATGGCGTTGGAGACGGCGTCCACCGCCTCTTCCTGGCCGATCACCCGGCTGTGCAGCTGATCCTCCATCCGCAGCAACTTCTCCCGTTCCCCTTCCAGCATGCGGGCCACCGGAATGCCGGTCCAGCGGGCCAGGACGTCGGCGATCTCCACGTCGGTGACCCGGTTGCGCAGCAGGCTGGTCTCCTGCATCTCGGCCTGGGTGGCGAGATCCAGCTGTTTCTCCAGCTCGGGGATGCGGCCGTACTGCAACTCGGACATGCGGCCCAAGTCCCCTGCGCGGCGCGCCACCTCGAGATCCTGACGGGCCTGCTCCAGCGCCGCCTTGATGTGCTGAGTCCCGGCGAGGGCAGCCTTCTCGGCCTTCCACACCTCTTCCAGCTCGTTGTATTCCCGCTCTTTTTCCGTCAGCTCCTGATTGAGCAGATCGAGGCGCTTGCGGCTGGCGTCATCGTCCTCCTTCATCAGCGCCTGCTGCTCCAGCTTGAGCTGGATGATGCGCCGCTCGAGCCGGTCCAGGGATTCCGGCTTGGAGTCGATCTGGAGCCGGATGCTGGCCGCCGCCTCGTCGATGAGGTCGATGGCCTTGTCAGGCAGCTGGCGATCCGCGATGTAGCGGTGGGAGAGCTGGGCCGCCGCGACGATGGCGGGGTCGGTGATCTGCACATGGTGGTGCAGCTCGTAGCGCTCCTTCAGGCCACGCAGGATGGCGATGGTGTCCTCCACCGAGGGCTCCTCCACCAGCACCTTCTGGAAACGGCGCTCCAGCGCGGCATCCTTCTCCACGTACTGCCTGTACTCATCGAGGGTGGTGGCCCCGACGCAGTGCAGCTCGCCGCGGGCCAGGGCGGGCTTGAGCATGTTGCCCGCGTCCATGGCCCCCTCGCCCTTGCCGGCGCCGACCATGGTGTGCAGCTCGTCCACGAAGAGGATGACGCTGCCCTCTTCCTTGGCCAGATCGTTCAGAACCGCCTTGAGGCGTTCCTCGAACTCGCCGCGATACTTGGCACCGGCCACCAGGGCCCCCATGTCGAGCGACAGCACCCGCTTGTTCTTGAGCCCTTCCGGCACTTCGCCATTGATGATGCGCTGGGCCAGCCCCTCGACGATGGCGGTCTTGCCGACGCCGGGGGCACCGATCAGCACCGGGTTGTTCTTGGTGCGGCGTTGCAGCACCTGGATGGTGCGGCGAATTTCGTCATCCCGGCCGATCACCGGGTCGAGCTTGCCGAGTTCTGCCCGCTCGGTGAGATCGATGGTGTACTTCTCCAGCGCCTGGCGATTCTCCTCGGCGTTGGCATCCTCCACCTTCTTGCCGCCACGGACCTTGTCGATGGCTGCCTCGAGTTTTTCCTTGGTCAGCCCCTGGGCACGCAGCAGCTCGCCCAGCGTCCCCTTCTCGTCCAGGGCCGCCAGCACGAACAGCTCGGACGAGATGAACTGATCCTTGCGCTGCTGGGCCAGCTTGTCGCAGACGTTGAGCAGGCGGCCGAGGCCGTTGGAGAGCTGTACGTCCCCTTCCACCCCGCTGACGCGGGGCAGGCGATCCAGCTCCTCGCCGAGGCGCGAGCGCAGGGTATTGATGTCGAGCCCGGTCAAGGTGAGCAGCGGACGAATGGATCCGCCGTCCTGATTGAGCAAGGCGCTCATCAGATGGACGGGTTCGATGAATTGGTGGTCACGACCCAGTGCAAGAGACTGGGCATCGGAAATGGCAATCTGGAATTTGCTGGTCAGGCGATCGAGGCGCATTGCACTCCCCCTTCAAGACAGACGCCGCATGCGCGGCAACAACATCGCTTTCTGACAAGGAAGATGTGGTCTTGAAGGGCAATTTCAAGGGGTGGCTGTTTATTTTTTCCTCAATAGCGGTGACCGAGGGAAAACGACCTCGCAATGGCAGCCTGCACCCTGAGCCTGCTCGGCAGCAAGACATGGCCGCCAAAGGGCCATCACCAGGGAGTGAAGAGGCGCTTGCGGCCACTCGCGAGCGCCTCTTCGGCTATTTTTCCAGCCACACAAGGGAGGCCATGCGACCCGTCTGCCCGTCGCGGCGATAGGAGTAGAAGCGCTCGCTGTCGCTGAAGGTGCAGTATTCGCCGCCATAGATGGCGGTGACGCCGGCGCGGGCGAGGCGCAGTCGGGCCAGCTGGTAGATATCCGCCAGCCATTTCCCTTCGTTGAGGGATGGCACGAACGCAGCCGCCGCTTCCGCCTGCTCCGCCATGAAGGCCTCACGCACTTCGCCACCCACTTCGAACGCAGCGGGACCGATGGCCGGGCCCAGCCAGGCCAGGATCTCGCCAGGCTCGCAGCCCATGGCGGCGATGCTTGCCTCCAATACGCCCCCCTGCAGTCCGCGCCAACCGGCATGGGCCGCCGCCACTACGGTGCCTGCCCGATCGCAGAACAGCACCGGCAGGCAGTCGGCAGTCATCACGATGCAGGCCTGCCCCGTCTCATGCGCACAGGCGGCATCGGCATCTGGTACGCGCTCATAACGGTCGCTCACCGGATGGACGGCGATGCCATGTACCTGGTTGAGCCAGTTGAGAGTGCCGGGGATCCCCGCCACCTGCTGCAGTCGGGCGCGGTTGGCCTCGACCCTGGCCGGTGCATCGCCCACATGGGCCCCGAGGTTCAGGCCGGCAAAGACCCCTTCGCTGATGCCGCCGTCCCGGGTGGTCGAGAGAGCCCTGACATTGCCCGGTGCGGGCCAGTCGGGTGCGATCCAGTTCATCTGTGGCTCCTTTCGTTCATATGAAAACGGGGCCCCTTGGCTGCAACCAGTCAAGGGGCCCCGCATCAGATCATGGAGGGCAGGTTACGGCAGGAATCGTCGCAAGGCCGCCCTCGGGATCAGTTCCAGACCAGATCGTCCGGATTGGCCAGGGTATCCGCCCGCAGCACTTCCATCAGCGCCACCATGTCCTGCGGCGTGGGGGAGTGCCACTCCATCACTTCACCCGTGATGGGGTGCGCCAGCTTCAGCATGGTGGCGTGCAGCGCCTGACGGTGGAAACCTCGCAGGGCCTCGGTCAGTTCGGGGGTGGCGTTGCGCAGCAGACGCAGACGACCGCCGTAGGCGGGATCCCCCACCAGCGGATGCTTGATGTGGGCCATGTGGACACGGATCTGGTGGGTACGGCCGGTCTCCAGCCGCAACCGCAGACGGGTGTGACCACGGAACTTCTCGTGCACCCGGTAGTGGGTGACGGACTCGCGCCCGTTGGGCACTACGGCCATGTGGGTACGCTGGGTCGGGTGACGACCGATGGGGGCATCGACGGTGCCGCCGGCGGTCATGTGGCCGATGGCAATCGCCTCGTACTCACGGGTGATCTGGCGTGCCTGCAGGGCTTCCACCAGGTGGGTCTGGGCGGGAATGGTCTTGGCCACCACCATCAACCCCGTGGTGTCTTTGTCCAGACGGTGCACGATACCGGCGCGGGGGACCTCGGCGATGCCGGGGTAGCGGTGCAGCAGGGCGTTGAGCACGGTGCCGTCCGGCGTACCGGCGCCCGGGTGAACCACCAGGCCGGCTGGCTTGTCGATCACCAGGATGTGTTCATCTTCATAAACGATGTTCAGCTCGATGTTCTGGGCATCCCAGCGGGTGTCGTCTGCCAGTTCCACATTCACATGTACCTGCTGCCCGGCCACCACTTTCTCGCGCGGGGTATTGGCAACCTGACCGTCCAGGGTCACTCTGTCCTGTAAAATCCACTCCTTGATGCGGGTCCGGGAGTAGTCGGGAAACAATTCGGCCAGGGCCTGGTCGAGTCGTTGCCCGAATTGGTGATCCTGAAATTCGCCTGTCAGTTCAATATGCTGGCTCATGTATGGTCTCTTGAGCGGGGGTATCAATTCGAAATAATCCGGGTATTCTAGCTTTTCTTTTAGCCAAGCATAACGGATACTTTGCCAATTTCGTGGAAATGGACCGGATGTTGTTGATGGGAAAGAAGTCTCACCTGCTGATGTCGCTCGCCTTGGTCGCTACCCTGATCACTGGCTGTTCCAGCACCAAACCCAAGGTTCCCGACGAACCGCCGGAAGTTCTGTACCATAAAGCCCGCATCAAACTGGATACCGGCAACTACCTCAATGCCATTGAACTGCTGGAAGCGCTGGACTCTCGTTACCCGTTCGGTGCCTACTCCAACCAGGTTCAGCTCGATCTCATCTATGCCTACTACAAGCAGGATGATACCGCCCAGGCGATCGCCAACATCGACCGTTTTATCCGCCTGAACCCGGCGCACAAGAACATCGATTACGTCTTCTATATGCGCGGCCTGACCAACATGGCGGCGGATTACAACTTCTTCCAGGATTTCCTCGGCATCAATCGGGATGACAAGGACCCCTCCTACGCCCGTCAGGCCTTCCAGGACTTCAAGACCCTGCTGCAGAACTACCCCAACAGCAGCTATGCAGCCGATGCCCGTGCCCGCATGATCGGCCTGAAGAACCGTCTTGCCCGCTATGACCTGGGGGTAGCCGAGTACTACGTCAAGCGTGACGCCCTGATCGCCGCCGCCAACCGCGCCAAGCTGATCGTCGAGACCTATCCCGACACGATGGAAACCGAGAAGGCGCTGGAGATCATGGTCAACGCCTATGACACCCTGAAGATGCCGACCCTGGCCCAGCATGCCCGAGAAGTGCTGGCCAAAAACTACCCGGACAACCGTCTCGGTCGCGGCTGAGTAGCGAACGGACAATGAAAAACCGGAGCCACTGGCTTCGGTTTTTTTATGGCCGACGGCGGCACTCCGGGGTCACTGGTGCTTACCCTGCTGCTTGGCCCGCATGATGTTGATGATCTCGATGTCGGTATCCAGCATCCCCTCCCTGGAGAGGCGGCCCAGGTTGGCGATGGTCTGGTCCACGTCGTCCGAGACGATGCCTTCGCTCTGGGGCACACGCAGGTTGTTGATGGCCATCAGCGAGGATTTCACCGCCGCCGAGGTGGAGGTGGAGACCTTCATAGAGCAGGCGCTGCCGGCGCCGTCGCAGATGATGCCGGAAACATCCCCAATCATGTTGTTGATGCAGTGGCTGATCTGCTCGAACTGGCCCCCCAGCAGCCAGGTGATGGCGGCCCCCGATCCCATGGCGGCGGTACTGGCGGCACACAGGGCGGAGAGCTTGTTCTGGTAGGCCTTGATGTAGATGGCAACCAGGTGGCTCATCACCAGGGCACGGGCCAGCTGCTCGTCATCGGCCTTGAGGAAGCGGGCGGCGGCGACCACCGGCATGGTGGCGGCAATGCCCTGGTTGCCGGAACCGGAGTTGGACATGGCGGGCAGCATGGCGCCATCCATCCGCGCATCGGAGGCGGCAGACGACAGGCGCATGGCCAGGGTCATCAGATCGTCGGAAAGCAGCTTGCGTTCCACCTGGTCGGTGAGGATCTTGCCGATGCGCAGGCCATAGCCCTGCAGCCCTTCGTCCGCCAGCGCCTGGTTCATGGTGGCCGCCTCGCGGATGAAGTCGATCTCGGCCAGCGGCACCTCCAGGGCGAAGGCCACGATCTCCTTCAGGGTCATGGCGGGCTTGTCGGCCTTGGCTGGCTGGATCTGCACCCCGGGGGCGCTGTCCTGCACCATCAGCACCTCGCCATCCTTCTCCATCAGCACGATGCGGGTGTGGTCGGTACAGATCACCACCCGGGCGCTGTGCCCCTCCACTTCGGCCAGCACCTCGGCGTAGAGCACGTCGGGCACATCCTTCACATCCACCTCTATGGTGGGCAGCAGCCCCTTGGCCGCCTCGACCTGATCCGGTGTGAGGCTCTTGAGCACCTCCAGCCCGGCACCCGGGTTGCCACCGGTGATGCCCACTGCGGCGGCCACCGGCAGGCCGATCATGCCGGTGCCGGGCACGCCGACCCCCATGCCGTTCTTGAACAGATTGCCGCTGACCCAGACGCGGGTGCGAGTCGGTACCTGCCCCAGCAGCTTGCGGCAGTTGGCCGCCGCCAGGGCGACCGACATGGGCTCGGTGCAGCCGAGGGCCGGCACCACTTCACGCTTGAGCAGGGTAATAAAGTCGGTCCATTGTGCGTTCATTGCGATATGTCTCATGTTCATGACGCCCACGTGCGGGCTCGTCATTGTTGTTCGGCCAGTTCCGCCTTGTGATTGCGGATATGCAGGTAAACGGTATGGCGGGAGATGCCGAGCAGTTCGGCCACCAGTTGGGCGGCATCCTTGATCTCGAAGATCCCCATGTCGTAGAGCCGGTGCACGATCGCCTTGTTGCGCACGTTGCTGCCCAGCCCGGGATCCCTGTCCACCTTGGCGATCACCTGCGCCACCAGATCATCCACCGAGCTGGCGAAGGTCTCGGTGCCGTGGGCAGGGGGCACTGCGGGCGGGGCAAAGGTGTCGAGCAGGCTGCCAAGGGGCGTGTCCAGGCTGAAATTCACGCACAGCATGCCGATGGGTTTGCCCTCGCGGTTGCTGATGGTGATGGACGAGGACTTCAGCAGGGAGCCCTCCCGGGTGCGGGAAAAATAGCTGCTCCACTGGCTGCCGGCAGCACTGTGCAACTTGTCGAGCGCAAAATCGGTGACCGGCGCTCCCTCCTGGCGGCCGGTGATGTGGCCGTTGGCAATCTTGATGACGGAGGCGTGCAGACTGTCAAAGGCGTGCAGCACCACCTCGCAGCCCGGGCCAAACAGGGCGGACAGCGCCGCCACCGCAGGCTCGAAGCTGGCGATCAGATGGCGCTCTTCATCGGTCAGTGTGCTGGCGTCGCGCAAGGGAGCTACCTCGGTCATGGGGTCATCCGGTCAACGTTGGGTAAGGATATTCACAGCGGACTCAAATAAAATTGAGCAAATCCGCTTTTTGCGCGGGCATTATGCCCGACTGGTGAGACAACACCACAAAATGTGAGCAAAATCACGACTGAAATGACAAAAAGGCCCCATGAGAGGCCTTTAAGGTGGTTTTTTGGTGCTTTTGCTCAACTTTAATTGAGCCAGGGCTCGTCAGTCAGTCCGGACAGGCAGGCAGGCACCACAGCCTGTCTGTTCCCTGCCACGGTCATCCACTCTGGTCATAAAAAAAGGGGGCCGAAGCCCCCTTTTTGTCTCATCCGGTCAACGCTTACAGCGCCTTCAGGATGGCCTCGACGCTGGCCTTGGCATCGCCAAACAGCATCTGGGTGTTCTCCTTGAAGAACAGCGGGTTCTGGACACCGGCGTAGCCAGTGTTCATGGAGCGCTTGAAGCCGATGACGTTCTGCGCCTTCCACACTTCCAGCACCGGCATGCCGGCGATGGGGCTGCCCGGATCTTCCATGGCGGCCGGGTTGACGGTGTCGTTGGCACCGATCACCAGCACCACGTCGGTGTCGGCGAAGTCATCGTTGATCTCGTCCATTTCCAGCACGATGTCATAGGGAACTTTCGCTTCCGCCAGCAGCACGTTCATGTGACCAGGCAGACGACCGGCCACCGGGTGGATGCCGAAGCGCACCTTGACGCCGCGATCACGCAGCTTCTGGGTGATCTCGGCCACCGGGTACTGGGCCTGCGCCACCGCCATGCCGTAGCCCGGGGTGATGATGACGGAGCTGGCGTTTTTCAGCATGTCGGCCACGTCTTCGGCGTTGGTCTCGCGGTATTCGCCCAGCTCCTGCTCGGCGGTGGAGGCCACGCCGTCGGAGCCGAAGCCACCGGCGATCACGGAGATGAAGGAGCGGTTCATCGCCTTGCACATGATGTAGGAGAGGATGGCACCGGAGGAACCCACCAGGGCACCGGTGACGATCAGCAGGTCATTGGAAAGCATGAAGCCCGCCGCCGCCGCCGCCCAACCGGAGTAGGAGTTCAGCATGGAGACCACCACCGGCATGTCCGCACCGCCGATGGAGGCGACCAGGTGCCAGCCGAAGGCGAAGGCGATCAGGGTCATCACCAGCAGGGCGAAGGTGGAGCCACCGGCGTTGACGAAGTGGATCATCAGCGCGATGGAGACCACCACGGCCAGCAGGTTCAGCTTGTGGCGGTGCGGCAGCATCAGCGGCTTGGAAGAGATGAGGCCACGCAGCTTGCCGAACGCCACCACGGAACCGGTGAAGGTCACGGCACCGATGAAGACGCCCAGGAACACTTCCACCAGGTGGATGTTCAGCATGGCGCCGGAGAGGTGCTCGACCTGGGCGACGCTTGCCGCCTGCTCGAACGCCGCCCGGGCGGCTGCCAGGGTCGCATCCAGGTTGGAACCGACGGAGACCACCACTTCAGCGGGGGCGGAGGGGTGCAGATCGATGAAGCTGTTGAAGCCCACCAGCACCGCTGCCATGCCCACGAAGCTGTGCAGCACGGCCACCAGCTCGGGCATCTCGGTCATCTCGACCTTGAGGGCCAGACGCACGCCGATGGCGCCACCGATGGCCATGGCCAGGATGATCCAGTGGACGCCACTGGTTTCCGGGTTGAAGACGGTGGCGAGCAGGGCGATGGCCATCCCCGCGATACCGAACAGGTTGCCATGCTTGGCCGTTTCTTGCTTCGACAGTCCCGCGAGACTGAGGATGAAGAGCACGGCGGCAACGATATAGGATGCTGTTACCAGTCCTTGAGACACGTTAAACCCCCCTTAATCCTTACGGAACATCTTCAGCATGCGCTGAGTGACGGTGAAGCCACCGAAGATGTTGATACTGGCAATCAGCACGGCGACAAAGGCCAGCACGGTGACCAGGGTCGACCCTTGTCCAATCTGCAACAGCGCACCGACCACGATGATGCCGGAGATGGCATTGGTGACCGACATCAGCGGCGTGTGCAGGGCGTGAGAGACGTTCCACACCACGTAGTAACCGACCACGCAGGCCAGGATGAAGACGGTGAAGTGGGAGAGGAAGGCGGCAGGCGCCACAGCGGCCACCCAACCGAAGGCGGCGATGCCGAGGGCACCGAACACGAACTTCTTGTTGGAGGGCTTGGCCTCTTCCTTCTTGGCGGCCGGTTTGGCGGCAGCCGGTTTCTGCGGGGCGGCAGAGACGGAGATGGCGGGGGGCGGGAAGGTCACTTCACCGGCCTGGACCACCGTCATGTTGCGCTGCACCACGTCTTCGAAGTCGATGGCGACGTTGCCGTCCTTTTCCTTGCACATCAGCTTCATCAGGTTCACCAGGTTGGTGCCGTAGAGCTGGGAGGATTGGGCAGGCAGGCGGCCCGGCAGATCGGTGTAACCGATCACCTTGACGCCGTTGTCGGTGACATGCAGTTCACCCGGTACCGTGTATTCACAGTTGCCGCCGGCCTGGGCCGCCATGTCCACGATGACGGAGCCCGGCTTCATGCTGTCCACCATTTCCTTGGTGATGAGCTTGGGTGCCGGCTTGCCCGGGATCAGGGCGGTAGTGATGATGATGTCCACTTCCTTGGCCTGCTGGGCGAACAGCGCCATCTCGGCCTTGATGAACTCTTCGCTCATCACCTTGGCGTAACCGTCGCTGGAAGCGCCATCTTCGCCGCCGAAGTCCAGCTTGAGGAATTCCCCACCCATGGACTCGATCTGCTCGGCCACTTCCAGACGGGTATCGAAGGCACGCACGATGGCACCGAGGGAACCGGCGGTCCCGATGGCGGCCAGACCGGCCACACCGGCACCGATGACCAGCACCTTGGCGGGCGGTACTTTACCGGCGGCGGTGATCTGGCCGGTGAAGAAGCGACCGAACTGGTGCGCGGCTTCCACGACGGCGCGATAGCCACCGATGTTGGCCATGGAAGAGAGGGCGTCGAGGGACTGGGCACGGGAGATCCGCGGCACCATGTCCATCGCCATCACATTGATGTTGCGCTCGGAAAGCTTCTTGACCAGCTCGGGGTTCTGGGCGGGCCAGATGAAGCTCACCAGGGTGGCACCATCCTTAATTTGTGCGATTTCGGCCTCGGTCGGCGCGTTGACCTTGAAGACAAGGTCGGCTTGCCAGACGTTCGGTACCACGCTGGCACCGGCAGCCTCGAAGGCGGCATCATCGAAGCTGGCTCGCAGGCCGGCACCGGCCTCGATGGCAACCTCGAAGCCGAGCTTTTTCAGCTGCTCGACAGTGGCCGGGGTCGCTGCGACCCGGGTCTCACCGGCGAGACTCTCTCTCGGTATTCCAATCTGCATGACTATTCCCTGATGGTTAATAAACAATCATCGCCAAGTCTCTCATGTCTGAGGGGACAAGGCATGATCAAAGTGCAGGTCACGGGCCCTTTGTTATGAAAATCAGCAGGCTTCACCTCGACCTCCTGTCACGGTCAGGCCCCCGCTTTTCAGGCGCGAGGGTGATTAGTATCAAATTTTGGAGTTTTATTACAACCACGGCCCCGGGCGGGCGGGTACAGAATTCAGCCCATCCCGGACCGTGATTAAAAAAAACAAACCAAATTAGGGGCTTATACCAGCAAAAAGCGCTAAAAAAAGTGATCCAACCAGTCAAAAAAAATGTTTAACCCGGCCTCTACCTTAGCGTTTTTTGTTCTTACGAAATCTGCCGTTGGCTCATCTGATGAGATGAAAAGGGAAAAAGTAACCATTTTGCAACGATCAGGGGGCCGCGTCCCCGCCTGCTGGCGGGTTCGGGCCCCCTGGTGCAACCGGGCCTGCGGCCCGGTTCAGGCGCGCTCTGCTTACCAGGCCGCCTCATAAATATGCCGGCTCTGGGCCAGGTCGATGTCGCCGTGCTCACCCAGGGCGGTCATGCCGTGCTCTTCGAGCTTGGCCAGCAGGGCGTCTATCCGGGCGTCGGCCACGTAATCCCGCAGCCGGGTCTTGATCCCCATCCGCTCGAAGAAGTCGCGGGTGGCGGCGATGGCACCGTCGATACGCGCCTCGTCACTGCCGCTGCGCAGATCCCAGACCCGCTCGGCGTATTGCAGCAGCTTGGCGCGCTTCTGCTCGCGCTTGGCCTGCAGCAGGGCGGGCAGCACCACCGCCAGGGTCTGGGCGTGGTCCAGACCGTGCAGGGCGGTGATCTCGTGGCCCAGCATGTGGGTGGCCCAGTCCTGGGGCACGCCGGCTCCGATCAGGCCGTTCAGCGCCAGGGTGGCGCTCCACATGATGTTGGCACGCACGTCGTAGTTTTCCGGCTCCACCAGCGCCTTGGGCCCCTCTTCCGCCAGGGTCAGCAGCAGCCCTTCTGCGAAGCGATCCTGCACCTTGGCATCCACCGGGTAGGTGAGGTACTGCTCCAGGGTGTGGATGAAGGCATCCACCACCCCATTGGCCACCTGACGGGCGGGCAGGGTGTAGGTGAGCACGGGGTCGAGCACGGCGAAGCGCGGCATCACGAAGGGCGAGAAGAAGTGCTGCTTGTCCCCTGTGCTCTTGCGGGTGATGACGGCGCCCATGTTCATCTCGGAACCGGTGGCCGGCAGGGTCAGCACGCTGCCCAGAGGAATGGCGGAGGCCACCTCGCCCCCGACGGTCTCGAGGATGTGCCAGGGATCCCTGGCCGGATCGTAGTGAGCGGCCGCGGCGATGAACTTGGAGCCGTCCAGCACGGAGCCGCCGCCCGCTGCCAGCAGGAAGTCGACCTTCTCGGCGCGGGCCAGTTCGACGGCGCCCATCAGGGTTTCATAGGTGGGGTTCGGCTCGATGCCGCCAAATTCAAACAGGGTCAGGCCGGCCAGCTCGCTGCGGATCTGGTCCAGCAGGCCGCTGCGCACCACGCTGCCACCGCCGTAGGTGACGAGGATGCGGGCGTCGCTGGGGATCTGGCCGCGCAGCTGGGCCACCTGGCCCTTGCCGAACAGCACCTTGGTGGGGGTGTGCAGGATGAAGTTGTTCATGGGATCTCCCGGGGTGGTCGTAGTCGGTAAGGTATGGGTTGCATTTTTCTCTTATAACCCCCTACCATCAAGGGAGCTTTCTGCCGATTTCTTGCCTATTTCTACTGAGCCTGGATAAATGAGTACAAATCAGCCCATCGCGGCGACCCACCAGTCCGCCCTCGCCAGCCGACTCGCCGCCCTGGCACCCCACCCGGGGATCACCGCCGCCCCCGTGCCCGGCGTGCACCTCATCTACACCACGGAGCATCACGACCGCATCCCGGTGCTCTACCGCCCGCGCATGATCATCATCCTGCAGGGGCACAAGGTGGGCTATCTCTCGGACTTCACCTTCCGCTACGACCCCGAGCACTACCTGATGATGACCCTGCCGCTGCCCTGCGAGTGCGAGTGCTTCGCCTCCCCAGAATCCCCCCTGGTGGGGCTCTCGGTGGAGATCGACGTGGCGGCGCTGCAGGCCCTGCTGCTGGAGATGGGGGACGCGGCCCCCGCCCCGGCGGAGCCGGGTCGCGGCGTCGTCTCCGTGCCCCTCTCCGAGACCATGCTCTGCGCGGTGGAGCGCCTCATCGACGTGATGGACAAACCGCTCCACGCCCGGGTGCTGGGGCCCCAGATCGTGCGCGAGATCCTGTTCCACGCCCTGCACGAAGGGGGTGCCCCCGCCCTGCTGGCCATGGCCAGCCGTCACAGCCAGGTGAGCCAGATAGCCCGGGTGCTGCGTATCATGGAGCAGCGCTTTACCGAGAACCTGACGGTGGAGGAGCTGGCCCGGGAGGCGAACATGAGCGTCTCGGCCTTCCACCACCACTTCAAGGCGGCCACCGCCACCTCGCCCCTGCAGTACATCAAGACCCTGCGCCTGCACCGGGCGCGGCTGATGATGCTGCACGACGGCCTCAAGGCCGGGGTGGCGGCGGACAAGGTAGGCTACGAGAGCGGCTCCCAGTTCAGCCGCGAATACAAACGCTTCTTTGGCAACACCCCGAGCGAACACGCGGCACGCTTCCGCTCGGGACAACTGCGTATCGTGGAGGGATGACATGCGCACACTGATCCTGCTCGTTCTGACCCTGCTGGCCACCGCCTGCACCGGCATTCCACCGGGACACCAGGTGGTCAAGCCCTTCCAGCTCGACCGCTACCTGGGCACCTGGTACGAGGTGGCCCGCCTCGATCACGGTTTCGAGCGCGGCCTGAACCGGGTCACCGCCACCTACAGCCTGCGGGATGACGGCGGTGTCAGGGTGATCAACCGGGGGCAGGACGAACAGGGGGAGTGGCGCGAGGCCGAGGGGCGCGCCTACTTCGTGGGTGACAGCGACGAGGGGCGCCTCAAGGTGAGCTTCTTCGGCCCCTTCTACGGCAGCTACAACGTGCTGGCGACGGACTATGAGCTCTCCCTGGTGAGCAGTTACAACCTCCAGTACCTCTGGATCCTCTCCCGCACGCCCCATCCCCCCAAAGAGAAGGTAGAGGCCCTGGTCGAGCGGGCCCGGGGGCTCGGCTTTGCCACCGACCGGCTGATCTGGGTCAGCCAGGATCCGGCGGGGAACGCCCCATGAGGATCTTCCAGGCCACCCCCGGGGACATTCCCCTGGTCACCCCCCTGTTCGTGGAATACCGGGCGTTCTACCGGCTGCCTGCCCGGCCCGAGGCCGCCGAAGCCTTCCTGCTGGAGCGCTGCACCGCCGGGGAGTCGGTGCTCTTCGTGGCCCAGAGCGAGGCGGGAGAGGTGCTGGGATTTGCCCACCTCTATCCCCTGTTCTGCTCCCTCGCCCTGAAACCCATCTGGCTGCTGTACGATCTGTTCGTGGCGCCGGCGGCCCGCCAGCAGGGGGTGGCCCAGGCGCTGCTGGCGCGGGCCGATCGCCACGGCCAGGAGACGGGCGCCGCCTTCCTGATGCTGAGCACCGCCACCGACAACCGGCAGGCTCAGGCCCTCTACGAAGGGCACGGCTACCAGCGGGACAACGAGTTCTACAGCTACATCAAGCCCCTCTGAGCCCCTGGCCTGGCCGATTGCCGGGCCAGGACCCGGCATTATTCAGCGGGTGCATGGCGAAATAATATCCATACACAGAATGAATAAAGGCGACCCCGGGGTCGCCTTTGTCACATCCGGGTCGCAGCCTAGAGCCGGAAGCGCCCGATCTCCTGCTCCAGCCGCTCGGTGAGAGACTTGAGCTGGGCCGCCTGGGCGGCCTCTTCGCCGGCCTGGGCCGCCAGCGCCTGGGAGACGTGGCGGATATTCTCGGTGTTGCGGCTGATCTCGCCGGTCACCGAGGTCTGCTCCTCGGCCGCCGCCGCGATCTGGGTCGCCATGTCGCTGATGGCGCCGATGGCCTCGTTGATCCTGCCCAGGCTGAGATTCGCCGCTTCGGCGTCCTCCACGCTGGTGCCCGCCAGCTGGCGGCTGGTCTCCATGCCGCCCACCGCCTTGCGGGTGGTCTGCTGCAGCGCCTCGATCATCTGCTGGATCTCGGCGGTGGAGTCGTGGGTGCGGCGCGACAGCACCCGCACCTCATCCGCCACCACGGCAAAGCCGCGCCCCTGCTCCCCGGCCCGGGCCGCCTCGATGGCGGCGTTCAGGGCCAGCAGGTTGGTCTGCTCGGCGATGCCGCTGATGGTGGCCAGAATGCCGCTGATCTGCTGGGCGTGGCCATCCAGCTCATGGATGGTCTGGCTGGCGTCGGAGACCTCCCCCGCCAGCCCCGTGATGCTGCGCTGGCTCTGGCCGACCTGGGACTGGCCGGCCACCGCGAGGCGCACCGCATCGCCGGCGGTGTTGGCGGCAAACTCGGCGTTGCCGGCGATCTCCTGGGTGGCGGAGGCCATCTCGGTCACCGCAGTCGCCACCATGACGATCTCGTCCTGCTGCTGGCGCACCCGCTGGCTGCGGGCCTCGGCCCCCGCCGCCTGGGTGCGGGACTGGGCCGCCAGCTCGACGGTGGCGTCCCGCAACCGGCTGACGATGCCGTGCAGTCGCGCCACGAACTGGTTGAAGTTCTGGGCCAGCTGCCCCACCTCATCCTGGCTGCGGGTGGCGATCTGCACCGTGAGATCCCCCTCCCCGTGGGCGATGTCGGCGAGCGCCCTGGAAACCCGTCCCAGATCCGCGAACAGGTAGTTGAACATGGCGATGAGCAGGGCACCGAACACCAGCAGCAGCACCAGGGTCAGCCCCACCAGTTGCCACAGCAGGGAGGCGAGCGGCGCCTCCAGCACGTCCTTGTACATCACCATGGCGAGCAGCCAGTCGGTGCCGGGCACACCCTGCACCGAGAGCAGCACCTCGCGCCCGTTCAGGTTGGCGCCGTGCAGCTCGCCGTCGCGGCTCCACGCATCCAGCGCCGCCCCGGTGAGGCCGGGATCCAGCTCCGCCACCTGCTTGAGCGCCAGCTCCTTGTTCGGGTGGCCGACGATGAGGCCGGTGCGGTCGAGCAGCATGGCGTAGCCCTCTCCCTGCACCTTCATGGCCAGCACCTCGTCGATGAGGGCGTCGAGGGAGAGATCCGCCCCGGCCACCCCGATCACCCGGCCCTGGTGGCTCACCGGCTCGGCCAGGGTCACCACCATCTGCTGCATGGTCACGCTGACATAGGGCGGCGTGACGATGAGCTTGCCCGCCTTGTCGGCGTTCTGGTACCAGGGGCGGGCCCTGGGGTCATAGTTGGCGGTGTTGAGGGCGGGATCGTGGCGGGTCATCTCCCCCTGCGCCGAACCAAAATAGGTGAGGCCGAAACCGCCGGAGGTGCGGGTCTGCAACAGGTGGGGCACCAGGGCCGTGTCGGGGTCGCGCGCAATGACAGCGGCCAGGGCGTCGACCGCGTGCTTGCGATCCTCAAGCCAGTTGCCGATGGCCACCGAGTGGGCGTGGCCGTAGTTGACCGCCTCGCTCTGGATGGCGTCAAGGGTGCGGGATTTGAGGGTGTGGAAGGCGACAATACCGAGCAGGGCTGCCATCAGCAGCACTACCCCCAGGCTGGCCGCGAGCAGCTTGCCGCGCAACGAGAGAGTCATGACAACGAATCCTTGTGGTAGCCGGGGGCCGGGAATACCCCCATCTTGGTAGGTGATATCGGCGGCAGTACCACTGGACTTTAGTGAATCCTGTTAATTTCTTCTTTATCAACAACAGAATGTATGGTTAAGACGTGTTAAAGGACATGAAAATCAGTTCATACAAAAAACAAAACTCATTAGAGTCCGAATCAGTAGGCTAAATCATTACACAACCAGATCCTAGGAAAACTAGTGAAAAGCCCCCTTAGAAAGGGCAAAAAACCACTCAGTAGTCTGTTTTAGACATTTTTTTGTCCAAAAGCCTTGTTAATGTCGATTTGTTAGATAATTATCGGTAGTAATCTTAAAACTGTTGGGAGACAGTCATGATTAAATGGTATCGGTTTAGGAATTTTCATTCATTCTTAGATGATACATATGTAGACTTTACATCTGGAATGAAGTCTTCTACTTCATCATTTGATTTTCAAATTGATGAAAGAACAAAAATATCTAAGGTATCTGCGATATTAGGTGCAAATGGTTCAGGTAAATCAAACCTGATGAAACCCCTTGCATTTCTCAGCTGGTTCATGACTTCATCTTTTCAAGATATAAAACAGGATGGCAAGATACCTGTAGTCTCTTATGAGACGAATCCTGATGAACCAACAACAATTGAAGTCGAGTTTTGCATCCCACATTTTACTGATGACGGCAAGTCAGATGCTATTGAGTGTAAATATTTTGTAGAATTAGACCAAAATAGAGTCTATAAAGAAGAATTAAAGCTTAAAACGTCAAGACTGTATTCACGAGTTTTTTATAGAGAATTTGATAAAGCAAAAAATAAATATGATGTCACTCTCAGTAAATTCATGCCTGACGTTACTGAACTATTGGCATCTAAAACCCCTCACAACTCTTCAATAATTTCCTTTTTATCAAGACTTGATGACACTATATCTCCAACTGAGATAAAACCGTCAATATGCAGCATTGTCTTCATTTACTTCTTTAACTTCGAATCAAATTTAGTCGTTTCTGGTCGATACAATGAAGATATTGATAAAAAACTAATACTTATTGCAGAGGAATATGAGAAGAACCCAGAAATAAAGGAAAGTGCATTTAAGATAATTAAATCGTTTGATATGGGTTTAGTGGATATTTCTGTCGTTGAAAAAACATTCATAGATAAAGATGGCAATGAAGAAAAAAAACTTCTTCCTTATGGTGTACATGAACACAATGGTAAGAGATTCATCCTTCCATTTATACATGAATCAAGTGGCACAAAAGCGGCCTATTGCACCCTGTTTAGCTTAGTATCAATTCTGATGTTTGGCAGTGTCGCCATACTAGATGAGCTAGACAACGATCTACACCCACATTTACTCATTGATATAATAGATATATTTAAAAACAAGGAAACAAATAAAAACAATGCACAACTCATAATATCCACTCACACGCCAGAGGTGCTGAAACACCTGAAAAGACATCATTGCTTTATTGTTGAGAAAGCAAATTCTACCTCTGAAGTATGGCGACTTGATGATATTGAGGGTTTAAGAAGCCAAGATAATTTATATGTAAAATATATTACAGGTGCAATCGGTGGCGTTCCGACAATAGGCTAAGCATATGAAAAAGAAAAAACAGATAAGGAAAACTGTTCTTTTTGTTGGTGAAGGACTTGCTGAAAAAAACTTTCTTTTACATATGCGCCCATTTTTCGCGAATGGAAGCCACGCTATAACGATAAAGTCCGCTGGAGGTAAAGGTCCACATAATGTCATTAATGATGCGATTCAAACATGGCGTTGCGTTGGATATGATCACTGCGCAATACTCCTTGATACCGACTTACCTTGGCCTGCACCTTTAGTAAGAGAAGCAAAGGACATAGGGGTTATACTTATTGGTGCTACCCCTTGTATTGAGGGGCTTCTCTTAAATATTCTAGGGAGAAGAGTCCCTCTCACGAGTAAAGAATGTAAGGCATCATTTGAAAGAGAGAAATTTGGAGCCCTTTCTGAAAGGGTTACGTATGAGAAGTTCATTACTGAAGAGCTAGTAAATATTATATCTCAAAACAATAAAGTAGTTCAGTCTGTTCAGGAAGTCATGAGCGGTAAAGCTTTCATATGAACAATTAACATCTACTTGTAAAGATTTAGTTATCACCTGACATCGGCCTCCGACTGATGTCAGGTATGAGTTATTTGAGAACGTATTTTCTTCGGAAGAAATTACAGTCCCTTTCTAAACATCCTTCAATGGGTTCTGTCCTTCCATCATTCTTTCCTGATATGGACGCTGAGTGTTGTAGTGATTCAGGTGTCAGTCCAAGTTTGTCTCAATAACTTTAGTCCCAAAATGAAATAGAACGTCAGAAAACTAAAGGCCCCAATTGTGGATAATGAATAGACTCCAAAAATTATTAAATTTAAAGGCCACCAATCTGCGTGATTGAGGCCTTTTTCATCGTTCTATTCGACTCGCGCCAGCGCCGTGTTGATCCTCAGGTTGGTCGCCTCCAGCCCCGGCTGCTGGCCGTAAAAGTCGAACGCCAGCTCGACCCCGGGGCGAAACAGCAGGCAGTGAGTGGAGCCGCCGAAGTGGAACATGCCGAGCTGCTCCCCCTTCGCGATCCGCTGCCCCGGCTGCACCGTCACCTCGCAGCTCGACACCTCCGCCATGCCCACCGGCACCACGCACATCAGGCCGATCCTGGGGTTGTCCGCCTCGATGAAGATGAGTGCCCGGGTCGCCACCGCGGTGAGGAAGGGTTGGGACTGGTTCGGGGCGCTGGGGTCGGGCCCCGCCGGGCTGTCAAAACCCTGGTGGCGGTTGGCCAGGTAGTAGCTGCCGTTGACCACCTTGACCGAGCGCACCGTGCCGCTCACCGGGCTGTGCCAGCGGTGATAGCTGAGGGCGCTGAGGAAGGCCTGATAGAGGGTGCCCCCCTCGAACGCGGCGGCGCGCGGGTCGAAGTCCAGCAGGTTGTCCAGGGAATAGGGCTGCCCCTTGAGCCAGAACGCGTCCTGCCGCCGTACCCCGGTCACCACCTGCAGCGGGGCCGACTCGCAGGCGTTAGCGATCACGCTGTCATCGTCCGGGGCCGTCACCGGCCGCACGCCGGGGCAGAAGCGGCGGGTGAAGAAGTCGTCCCAGCTGGCGAAGCCCTCGTATTCCTCTCCCGGCGCGGTGTGGAAGATCCCCTCGAAGCGCTCTGGGGTGGGGTTGTCGCCGGCCCCGAGCGCCCCCTGCGCCACCTTGACCATCTCCCGTTTCGCCACCTCCCCGAGCCAGGGGACGATCAGGGTCTGGCGATCCAGGGGGCTCACCGACTCCGTCAGCACATAACGGGACGCGGAACTTTGCAGGAAGTCGGCCCAGTAACCGAGGATCTTGCGCAGTTGCTGGTTCACCAGCGCATTGGCAAAGAAGTCATACCCGGCGGCCGTCGCCATGGGCCAGTTGAGCAGGGCATTGATGGGGAATCCGATCAGCCCGGCGGGCTCCTGGGTCTGCACATCCTGATAGGCTTCCGGGGCCGTGGTCATGATGCCGTTGAGCAGCTGCAGGAACTCATCGAAGCTGCGCACCTGGACCTGACCGAGCGGCGTGCTGTGCTCGTGCTGCCACGCCTCGTCAAACATCCCCTGGGCCTGCTGATGCAGGAGAGGATCCTGCTCCACCAGCGCCTTCAATCCGGCGATCGGGGCCACCAGCGGGCGAGGCTGGCGGGTGACCGCCTGACGCAGCCGCTGTACCCAGCGCGCCACATGGGCCTGATCCCGGGGGACCCAGCCACCGGCATGGGCATGGGGGTGACGCGTATCCACTGCCTTGTTCATCGCTCTCTCCTTGTTGAAGCGCCTTGGGCCCGCCGGATGCGATGCGCCTGAAGGCGCCATCTGGCAGGAAGCAAGGTGTAGCACAGGGGGAGAGCGGCCTCCATTGACAGAAATGGCAGCGGCGAAGCGGGGAAAAAGAGGCTAACGGAGGCGATGGCAAACGCCGGAAATGCGAAAGGCCAGCTCAATGAGCTGGCCTTTCTGAAAAATGGCAGGGGCGGCAGGACTCGAACCCGCAACCATCGGTTTTGGAGACCGCTGTTCTACCAATTGGAACTACGCCCCTGCAACAAACGAGGCGTAGTATACAAAGCGGAGGTCAAAGGTAAAGGCTTTTTTTCTCACTTTCGATGCGATCGAACAAATGACGAGCAGATCCCCGCAATTCCAACAAGGAGCGGGGGTAAGCTGCTGTATTTGCAGCCCCGACGGGGTAGGAATGGGACACAAATGGGGGTAGGGTGAAACCAGGCTCAGGGAGGCTGCCCATGCTCAATTACCGACTGCTGCAACAGCTTGCGCCCCTCAACTTCCGGGATGAGCGCAAGACGGAGACCCTGGCCGACTATCTGGACAGAGTCTCTCCCCTGGTGCCCTCCATTCCCTCCAATGTGCTCGCCCAGTGGATTTACCGTCATTGGCGCGGTTTTGAATCCAACTGGAGCTTTATCGATCTCGCCAGCCACCAGTTCGAGTGCGAGCACTGGCCCACCGCGCAGATTATCGAGCAGATAGACTCCCGCCACATGGAGGTGATCGATCGCTGGGGCGAGATGCTGCGCAGCAACCGCTACGTGCGCCGCTCCTGGCTCGGCGATGACATGCTGCACCGGGGCACCTGGTCCGAGCCTGTCATCGTCCTCGCCACCGCCCCGGGCACCTGCTACCCGGACGGTCACCCCCTGCCCCATCCCTACTGCCTGCTGGAGGGGCACCACAGGCTCGGCTACCTGCGCAGCATGGCCGCCGATGGCGCCCCCTTGCAGGCGCAGCACGCACTCTGGATTTGTCGACCCGTTCGCGACACTCAAACGTTTTTCTGGGCAAATCCTGCCTCTGAAATAAATTTTTGACAATTCAAAAACCAGCCCTATAATCGGTGCGGTTTTGAAAAAGGTCGGGACAGGACAATGCCGTTTTTGATGAAAAAAGCAGCCTTGCAGACGGGTGGAGCGCACCAGAGCGGCCCCGTTGTTTCCGGTTCCCGTCCCACAGATCCCCCGTTTTTTTTGAAAAGAGCCCCTGTTTCAGGGGCTTTTTTTTGTGCCGGAAAAACCTTCATTGATGCCAAAGGGAATGCAGACGATGACCAATCCACTCTATAACAAACACGTCATCTCCATCTCGGATCTGACCCGGTCCGACATGGAACTGGTGGTCGCCACCGCACAGCGGTTGAAGGCCGAACCCGACAGCCGCCTGCTGAAAGACAAGCTGGTCGCCAGTTGCTTCTTCGAAGCCTCCACCCGCACCCGTCTCTCCTTCGAGACCGCGGTCCAGCGCCTGGGCGGCAACATCATCGGCTTCGCCGACGGCGGCAACACCAGCGCCAAGAAGGGCGAGACTCTGGCAGACTCCATCAAGATCATCAGCTCCTACACCGATGCGGTGGTGATGCGCCACCCGAAGGAAGGGGCAGCCCGTCTGGCCTCCGAGTTCTCCCGGGTGCCGGTCATCAACGGCGGTGACGGCTCCAACCAGCATCCCACCCAGACCCTGCTCGACCTTTTCTCCATCCACGAGACCCAAGGCAAGCTGGACGGCCTCAACGTCGCCTTCGTCGGTGACCTGAAGTACGGCCGCACCGTCCACTCCCTGGCCCAGGCCCTGAGCCTGTTCAACTGCCGCTTCTTCTTCATCTCCCCTGAGGCCCTGGCCATGCCGGACTACCTCTGCGAGGAGCTGGAAGAGAAGGGCATCCGCTTCAGCGTGCACGAGACCATGGAAGAGGTGATGCCGGAGCTCGACATCCTCTACATGACCCGCGTCCAGAAGGAGCGCTTCGACGAGACCGAGTACAAGCACATGGCCGCCAAGTTCGTGCTGGAGCTGGCGACCCTGGAAGGGGCCAAGCCCACCATGAAGATCCTCCATCCCCTGCCCCGGGTTGACGAGATCGAGGTCGCCGTCGACAAGACCCCCCACGCCTACTACTTCCAGCAGGCGGAGAACGGGGTCTATGCCCGCCAGGCACTGCTGGCACTGGTACTGAACGAAACCGTCTAAGGGAAAGGGGAACATCATGTCCGAGAAGAACCAACTGCAAGTCGAAGCCATCCGTCACGGCTCCGTCATCGACCACGTCCCCGCCGGCCAGGGCATCAAGATCCTCAAGCTGTTCCAGCTGATCGAGACCCAGGAGCGGATCACCGTCGGCTTCAACCTCAAATCCGGCGCCCTCGGCAAGAAGGATCTCATCAAGATCGAGAACACCCGTCTGACCGAGCAGCAGGCCAACCAGCTCGCCCTGTTCGCCCCCAAGGCGACCGTCAACATCATCGAAGACTTCGTGGTGGTGAAGAAGCACCAGCTGGCGCTGCCGGAGTTCATCGAAGGGGTCTTCCACTGCCCCAACTCCAACTGCATTTCCCACAACGAACCGGTGGAAAGCTACTTCCGGGTGCGCGAGGTGAAAGGGGCGGTGCGGATGAAGTGCAAATACTGCGAGAAGTCCTTCACCCAGGACATCGTCAGCGAACGCTACTGATTTCCTGCCGACAAAAGATATCCATGTGGGCCCCATCGGGCCCATTTTTGAACCCTGTCACATCACTTATTCCCCCTTTGGTTATAATTTGCCATCCCGTAATGGATATACCTCGCTCATCCCCTGCTTGAGTGCTCCTCATTAGTGTTTTTCGCTATGAAAAGCCGGAACGACAGACTGGGCGAGACCGCCATCGCTCATCGCCAAAGGAAGTCGCCATGGTCAACACCCTCAGCCGCCCAGCAGAACCAGAGTCCGACCTGGCCCAGCTCGACGCCTGCCGCCAGATCATCGGCCAGCACTGCTACAGCACCCAGGAGGAGATCCGCCGCGAGCTCTCCGCCCGCGGTTTTGCGGACATCAGCCAGTCCACCATCTCCCGCCTGCTGCGCCGTCTCGGGGTCGCCAAGGCCCAGAACGCCAACGGCAAGAAGGTCTACACCCTGGTGGACGAGCAGCTGGAGCCCGCCGGCAGCACCCGCTCCATCCACGACATGGTGCGCGCCGTGGTCCACAACCAGCAGATGGTGCTGGTGCATACCACCCCGGGGGCCGCTACCGTGGTGGCTCGCCTGCTGGATCGCAACGCCAATCCCGAGATCCTGGGGGCCGTGGCCGGCAACGACGTGGTACTGATCGCCCCGCGCCACATCAGCCGAACCCGCCAGGCTCACGCCGCCGTGGTGCGCACCCTGGAAAACGCCCGCTGACCCCTGCTGGATGCCAGAAGGCGACCCCGGGGTCGCCTTTTTGTTGCCCGCGCGGCAAGGAGTCAGGCCACGGGAGAGGCCGGGCGCCCCGCCTTGCCTGCCATAAAAAACGGGAGCCCCAGGCTCCCGTTGTTGTCCCTATGTCTGTCGGCATTCATGCCAGCAGGGCACCCAGGCTCAGGCAGAGTACGATCAGCACGGTCAGCATGCCGAGCAGCGGGGCCACCCACTTCAGCCAGCGCACATAGGGCACCTTGGCAATGGCCAGCCCCCCCATGACCACGGCGGAGGTCGGGGTCACCAGGTTCACCAGGCCGGAAGCGGACTGGTAGGCGGTGACCACCAGCTCGCGGCCCACGTTGGCGAAGTCGGCGAGCGGCGCCATGATCGGCATGGTCAGCACCGCCAGACCGGAGGAGGACGGCACCAGGAAGGAGAGCACTACTTCCAGCACGAACATCACGTTGATGAAGACGATGGTGGAGAGGCCGGTCACGATCCCCTCTGCGCTGTGCAAAATGGTGTGGGTGATCATGCCGTTGTCCATCACCACCACGATACCGCGGGCGATACCGATGATGAGGGCCACGCCGAGCAGGTCACGAGCGCCGTCGATGAAGTTGGAGGTCAGCTCCTCCTCGCTCATGCGGGAGATGACGCCGACGATGATGGCGGCAGCCAGGAACACGCCGGAGATCTGCGCCATCCACCAGCCCAGCACGGCCACCCCATAGATCATCACGGCAAAGGCGGCGACGAAGATACCCAGCACGATCTTGCGGGTGGTGGTGAACTCCAGCATCTGGTCGCTCTTGTTGCCGAGGAAGTGGGCACGGTTCTCTTCCCACTTGTCGGCCACCAGGGACTTGCTGGGATCGCTTCGCACCATCTTGGCGTAACGCATCACATAGGCCACGCAGATCAGCCAGCCGGCCACCAGCATGGCGACCCGCAACCAGATGCCGTCGGTGAAGGAGATGCCGGCCGCGTTGGCGGCGATCACGGTGGCGAACGGGTTGATGGTGGAGCCCAGGGTACCGATACCGGCCCCCAGCAGCACGGTCGCGGCAGCGACCACGGGGTCGAAGCGGGCGGCCATCATCACCGGCACCAGCAGGGTGTAGAACGGCAGAGACTCTTCCGCCATGCCGTAGATGGTGCCCCCTGCGGCGAACAGCGCCATCAGGATCGGGATCATCCACTCTTCACGGCCACGCAGGCGATCGGTGACGCGCTCGATACCAGCATCGATGGCACCTGTCTTGGTCACGATGCCAAGGAAGCCACCGATGATCAGGATGAAGAGGGAGACGTCGATGGCGCCAGCCTCATAGGTGTCGTGATTGTAGAGACCGTCGATGGGTGCCAGCAGCACGTCGACAATCCCCTGGGGATTGGCATCCACCAGTTTGTAGGTACCGGCCACCGGCACTTCCTTGCCGAGGGCCTCGTTCATGGTCATCTCGTATTTGCCGGCCGGCACTATCCAGCTCAGGGCGGCCACCAGGGCGATCAGCACAAACAGTATCGTGTAGGCTGACGGGAACTTGAATTTGGTCATGGTCCAGCTTCCTTCTGTGGGTGTGGTATCCATGCAGGCTGCGGGTCGTAGGGTTGGAGGTATTATGCCGCTGTCACATGGTTGAAAAGCCGGGGGTCACCCCCCGGCACCACTGACGACGTCAGTCGCCCAGCGTAGCCACCATCACTGCCTTGATGGTGTGCATCCGGTTTTCCGCCTCGTCGAAGACGATGCTGTGCTCGGATTCGAACACGTCCTCGGTCACTTCCAGGCCCTTCATGCCATATTTGTCGGCCACTTCCTTGCCCATGGTGGTCTCGTCGTTGTGGAACGCCGGCAGGCAGTGCATGAACTTCACATCCGGGTTCTTGGTCGCGTTGATGACATCCATGTTGACCTGATACGGGGTCATCAGTTTGACCCGTTGATCCCAGGCTTCCTTCGCTTCACCCATGGAGACCCAGACGTCGGTGTAGAGGAAGTCGGCACCCAGCACACCCTCTTTCACGTCTTCGGTCAGGTGGATGCGCGCACCGGTCTCTTCGGCGATGAGGCGGCAGGTGGCAACCAGCTCCTCTTCCGGCCAGAAGGCTTTCGGCGCCACCAGGCGGATGTCCATGCCCATCTTGGCGGCACCCACCATCAGGGAGTTGCCCATGTTGTTGCGGGCGTCACCCAGGTAGGCGAACTTGATCTGATCCAGACGTTTGCCCTTGCCGTGCTCCAGCATGGTCATGAAGTCCGCCAGGATCTGGGTCGGGTGGAATTCGTTGGTCAGGCCGTTCCAGACCGGCACACCGGCGTGGGCCCCCAGCTCTTCGACGATCTCCTGGCCGTAGCCGCGGTATTCGATGCCGTCATACATGCGGCCCAGCACCCGGGCGGTGTCCTTCATGGACTCCTTGTGACCGATTTGGGAACCGCTCGGGCCGAGGTAGGAGACCTGGGCGCCCTGGTCGAAGGCCGCCACTTCGAACGCACAGCGGGTGCGGGTGGAGGTCTTCTCGAAGATCAGGGCAATGTTCTTGCCGACCAGATGCTTGCGCTCATAGCCACCGTATTTGGCTTTCTTCAGGTCGATGGCCAGATCGATCATGTATTGGATTTCGCGAGGGGTGAAGTCCAGCAGTTTCAGGAAGTTACGGTTACGCAGATTAAAAGCCATGATGAGTTCTCTCTATATTTGTTCAGACCAATTTGGCAGTGTCATTGACTACGCAGTTGTTCAGACCAGAGCCTTGGCTCAGGCATTGACGGTATTGGTGGCGACGATGTTGGTGCCGGCTTCCCCCTTGAGGATGGCGAGGCCATCTTCCAGGGAGCCGATGCCGACCATGCCGCCGGTCGCCTTGACGAATTCACAGGAGGCTTCGACCTTGGGCCCCATGGAGCCGGCATCGAACTTGACCCCGGCCAGCTCGTCCGGGCTGGTGACCCGCAGCGGACGCTGGGTCGGCTTGCCCCAATCCAGATAGACGGCATCGGCATCGGTCAGGATCAGCAGGGCGTCGGCCTTGATCTGCTTGGCCAGGTAGGCGGCAGACATGTCCTTGTCGATGACGGCCTCGATGCCGGTCAGGCTCTGGCCATCCCAGGTCACCGGGATGCCACCACCACCGGTACAGATGATGAGGTGACCCTGGGCGATCAGGGTTTCGATGGCGTCGCCTTCGACGATGCGCTGGGGCAGCGGGGACGGCACCACGCGGCGGAAGAACTTGCCGTCTGCCTTGACCACCCAGTGCTTCTCTTCTGCCAGGGTGCGGGCTTCCGCCTCTTCGTAGACGGGGCCGATAAATTTGGTCGGGTTGGCAAACGCCGGATCCTTCGGATCGACCTGCACCTGGGTCAGCAGCGCGGTGACGTTGCGGCTCGGCATCAGGTTCTTCAACTCCTGGATCAGCATGTAGCCGATCATGCCCTGGGACTCGGCACCCAGCACATCCAGGGGATAGGGGGAGACCTTGGTGTAGGCGCTGTTCTGCAAGGCCAGCAGGCCGACTTGCGGGCCGTTGCCGTGCACCAGCACCACGTTGTAATCCTCGGCGATGCGGGCGATGGTCTTGGCGGCGGTGGCGATGTTCTTGCGCTGGATGTCCGCTTCGAGTGGCTCGCCACGACGGAGCAGAGCATTGCCCCCCAGGGCGACGACGACAGTTGGTTTTTTCATGGGTGTTACTCTCGAGTCTTGGTGTGTGTGGCGCCAGCCTCTGCCGGCGCCACGCCGTCTTGTCAGATGCCGTCACGTTCCATCGGGCAGCTCATGCAGCGGGCGCCGCCGCGACCACGTCCCAGCTCTTCACCCGGGATGGGCAGCACAGTGATGCCGGCCTTGTCGTACTTCTCGTTGGTGTAGGTGTTGCGCTCGTAACCCACCACCACGCCGGGGCGCACGGTCAGCACGTTGTTGGCGTCGTTCCACTGCTCCCGCTCGGCCTCGAAGCTGTCGCCGCCGGTGGTGATGAGCCTGAGCTGATCCACCCCCAGCGCCTTCTCGATGGCGGTCACGAAGTAACCCTCTTCCTTGATGTTCATCCCGGTGGCACCTCCCGGGGTCAGGCTCCAGCAGTTCACATCCTTGCGGATGACTTCCGGATAGACGGAGAAGGTGTCTATGTCCATGTGGGTCATGACGGTGTCGAGGTGCATGCAGCTGCGGTGTTTCGGCAGCTCCATGGCGATGACCTGTTTCGCCTGACCGTGCTTGAACAGGCTGCGGGCCAGATGCTCCACCCCTTGCGGCGTGGTGCGCTCGGACATGCCGATGAGCACGGCGCCTCGGCCGATGACCAGGACGTCGCCCCCTTCGATGGTGGAGTTGTCGTAGTCGCGCTCCTCGTCACCGAAGTACTTGATGAACTCCTGACCGGCAAACTGCGGGTGCCAGCGGTAGATGGCCTTCACGTGGTTGGTCTCGCGACGACGGGCGGCCTTGGCCATGGGGTTGATGGAGACGCCGCCATAGACCCAGCAGGAGGTATCGCGGGTGAAGAGGTGGTTGGGCAGCGGTTCGATGATGAAATCGGTCGGGGCATGCATGCCGACCACCATGTTGACGCCGCTGTAGGGCATCTCGGAGTAGGTGAGGCCGCCGGAGAGGATGCGGGCCAGCTCGCGGTGAGGCATGTCCGCCAGGAAGCAGCGCACGTCGTTGGCCAGGGCAGTGCCGAGGCGATAGTCGGATACCTGGTGTTGCAGCAGCCAGGCTTTGGCTTCCGGCACGTCCAGGGTTTCCGCCAGCAGATTGGTCAGGAGGAAGACTTCGACATTCTGATCGCGCAGTACCTGAGCGAATTTGTCGTGCTCCTGACCGGCACGTTCCACGGACAGGACGTCGTCAAACAGCAGATCCTGGCAGTTGGAAGGGGTCAGACGCTTCAGACTGAGGTTGGGGCGGTGCAACATGACACGGCGCAACTGGCCAACTTCAGAACCCACATAAAATTTGCTCATGATGATATTCCGTCTAGCAGTGGTCCCTGCGAGTGATTGAATAGATTCCTTCTATTCAGGCTCGTGGCTAAGGCGGGATATTCTTTATGTAGGGTACTCGGCTTGTGTTCTATCCTGCCATTGCCTTTCGACGCAGAGATTAGGACTGGAGGTCACATCAAACTTAGACATTGATCACATTCAACTCAGACTGCATAAATTCCGGAGTTAATTTATGACGGAGTGTACATAAACGATATTTGCCCCAGGGTCGCCATGGCATAAACAAGCAAAAAACGCCCGTAAAATCCCGGTAAGATAGCGTTTTCATTCATTTTGATTATCCATAAAGAGATAGCTTTTATTTTAAAATCACTTGAAAATCAAAAAGATAAAATAATCCACTTCAGTTTTTGAATTTTTTATATCTCTCCATGAATTTATCGTCATTCACTCCCCTTGAGTTCACCACATAAATAGTCACTTTCGCCATTCCGGTTGAATAATCCATCTTTTGTTCCAGATCATGGCATTTGCGCCAAGTCGCACGGCAGGCTTCGCGCCCACGGCTTTCACGCCATGTCTTTTATATGGATATGCATTTTGGACGCATCCCGGCGGGAGTTTTCTCATCAGCGCCATTGCAGCCTGGATTCAAAGTTTTTTCATTAGTTGAATTTATTGCAGCGCCTTGCACCAACCCGTGGTTCGCCTTAACTCAGAAAGTGATCGGGATCACACGCTTTTCTGTCATCAAGGAGATAACCATGAAGATCAAGTCGCTGTTTCTGCTCGTCGCCCTGGTCCTGCCCATGGCCCCGGCCCTGGTCCACGCCCAGGGCGCCCCCGCCATGCCGCTGGTGGTATGCCATGTCGACCAGGCACCCCAGATGCTGGTGCCCGCCTACCTTTGCCAATGGTATGGCGGCAGCCAGCACCACTGATCCTCCCACCCACGTCCTCTCACCCAAGGGGGGATGCACTCCTCTTGGGTGATGCCATTCCCTCGTTCGCCCTCGCCCCCATCCAGACCCGTCGCTTCACTCCCCCGGGATTGCCATTGGGCCGACACCACGCCCCTGGATGTCGGCTCCCGCATGCGCCCATCTGCGATCGACACCGGTAGCGCCGACTTTTCTGAACCCCAGGTAAACGGCCTGTGAGACATTCGCCATTACATGAGTGAGTAAAACGCCATAAAAATTCTCGCCATAGTCGGAAGATAAGCGTGAAAAAACCACAAGCAACACTGACAACACAATGATTAATAACAAAATAATGTCTATATCATTTCGCGAGAAACGAGTTGAGAAAAAACGTTTTTCAACATGCCGTTGTCGCCCTGCGTGAAATCCTTATAGTTACTCCTGCACGGACGCAATGAAGTCGGTCAGGAAGACTGGCTGCCAGGGTTGGGCAAATGGACTCACCACAGGATGTGGTAAAGGACACCTCCCAGGACGGAGAAAGTGCGACGGGAAAGGATGACTCGTCAGGCCATGATGGCTAAAGGACACCCCAAAGGATTGGGAAGGGGAAACCTAAAGGAAGAGGTATAGTCAGGGATTGCAGGGAGCAACTTCGTTCAAGGATATGAGCGATAAGACTATCGGGGGCGACGCAAGTCGCCCCCATCTTTTTTGGGTATTTTTCACGTCTGCCCGCTGATGGGTCACCCCGGCCACGGCATTGCTGGCCAGGGTACCCGGGACTCGCCCAGCCGGCGCTATTCCAGCCGGAAGTGCCCCACTATCTCCCGCAGCCTGTCATAGGTGCGCTGCATGGCATTCGAGCTGTCCACGGTGCGCTCGCCATTCCCCTTGAGCTGGGTGATCACCTCGGCGATGGCACTCATGTTGCGATTGATCTCCTCGGCGACGGCACTTTGCTCCTCCGCGGCCGTGGCGATATGGCTGATGAGATCGTTGATCTCCACCACTTCTCCCGCCATCAGATCCAGTGACGCATTCACCTTGCTGGTGTTTTCCGCCGCATCCTGGCAGCTCTGTCGGGTGTTGCCCATGGCGGCCACCACGGTCTGGGTACCCCGTTGCAGCCGGGTCAGCATGGTCTGGATCTCGGCAGTGCTCTTCTGGGTGCGTCCCGCCAGAGAGCGCACTTCGTCCGCCACCACCGCAAACCCCCGCCCCTGCTCACCAGCCCGGGCTGCCTCGATGGCAGCGTTGAGGGCCAGCAAGTTGGTCTGCTCTGCGATGCCACCGATGACCCCGAGAATCGAGCCTATCTGCTGCACATCCTGCTGCATGGCTTCGATGGAGTGTGCCGTGGCCTCCACCTCCGTCACCAGCGCAGTGACGCTGGCCATGGCCTGATCCACCACCTGACGCGACTGGTTGGCCAGTTGCTGGCTCTGGCCGGTCAGCTGGGCAGTATTGGCCGCGCTCTCCGATACCGAGACGGCAGTACGGCTCATCTCGTTGATGGCGGTGACCACCTGTTCGGTCTCCCGCACATGCTCCGCCAGCAGGCCCTGGGCCGACCCCGTCTGCCTCGCCAATGCCGATATCCCTTCATTGAGCTGGCCGCTCGCTTGTCTCACCTCCCCCATCATGCCCTGCAACTGCTCGATGAAACGGTTGATGCCCGCCGAGATCTGGCCGAGATCATCCTTGCTGGTCACCGTGAGCCGGCGGGTCAGATCCCCATTGCCCTGGGAGAGCTCCTGCACCAGGTCGCGCAAGGAGAGGATGGGTCTATAGGCCAGGTTGAGGGCCACCATGGAGAGGGCCAGTACCAGCGCCGCCACCCCGAGCAGGGCCAGGGTGATCTTGCCGTTGAGCGCCTGGGTCATGGCCCGGATATAGTCGAGATCCACATAACCGGTCAGGGTCCACTCGCTGCCGCGAATATCCAGCTTGTTGGGGCGGCTCTCGCTCTCTCCCTGGGGCTTGCTGCTGTAGAGCACCTGTCCCTGGCTGTCGGTGAGGGAGAAGTAACGCCCTTCCCCGCTTACCTTGGTCAGCAGCGTCTTGAACTCGCTCATGTCGAGGTAGTAGAGGTAGGCGGAGTCGGCACCGCGCGGCACCAGGATGGAGATGACGGGTTTGCCGTCCAGCTGCTCCAGCGGGCTGACGGTGATCTGGTTGTTGGCGGCGGGGATCAGCTTGCGCAGTGCGTCAACCCTGGCCTTGTCGTCGATGACCCCGTTCGCGTCGAATGCCATGTCGCCAATGAGCTTGACGATGTTGTGAAAGCCGGTCTCCTGCAGCGCCTTCTTGACGCTGGTCACCCCGAGGTTGAGGTTGGCGGCCAGCAGCACCTTCTGGTTGATGTCACCCGCTAGCTTCTCCCTGACCAGGGTGATCTGCTCGTTGATGTTCTGGGTAGCCTGGGTGCGGATGTAGCCGCTGATGAAATGGTTGACGCTGAACCAGGCGGTACCGATGGTGACCAGAATGGCGAGCAGCAACAGCACGTTGATTTTGACTTTGAATGCCATGGTATGGGTCCCTCCAAAGAGAAAGGGCCGGGATGACCCGGCCCTCCCTGCCAATGCTTACTTCTTCTTGGCGTACTTCATGGAGTCCAGGGCTACCGCCAGGATGATGATGCCGCCCTTGATGATGAACTGCCAGTAAGGGCTGACACCGATGTAGGTCAAACCATAGTTGATCAGCGTGAAGATAAGTACGCCGGTGATCACACCCGCGACAGTTCCCACACCGCCGGCAAACGAAACGCCCCCCACCACGCAGGCCGCGATGGCATCCAGCTCATACATGAAGCCGAGGTTGTTGGTGGCACTGCCGATCCGCCCCGCTTCCAGCATGCCGCCGAAGGCGTAGAAGACACCGGCCAGGGCATAGATGACCACCAGGTTGACGGCGACGTTGACACCGGACACCTTGGCCGCTTCCGGGTTGCCACCGATGGCGAAGATGTTCTTGCCAAAGCGGGTCTTGTTCCACAGCACCCAGACGAAGACGCTGGCGATGGCCGCATAGAAGGTCAGGTACGAGAGCTTGAACCCGCCAATCCGGATGAAGCCCTGCGCAAAGTTGGAGAAGCGAGGATCAAACCCGGCCACCGGAGAAGCCCCCACGGAGTCGAAATAGAGGGAGTTGATGCCGTAGACGATGATCATGGTGCCCAGGGTGGTGATGAAGGGCGTCACGTTCAGGTAGGCGACGATCAGGCCGTTGACCAGACCAATCAGGGCCCCCACCACGCACACCAGCAGGATCACCGCCGGAATGGGCACCTCCCCCAGGGTGGGGAAGACCTTGTTGACGTTGGTCAGGGCCTGCAGCATGGTGGCCGCGATCAGCGCCGCCAGGCCGACCTGGCGACCGGCCGACAGGTCAGTACCCTGGGTGATGATGATGCCCGCCACCCCGAGGGCAATGATGACCCGTACCGAGGACTGGGTCAGGATGTTGCTGAGGTTGGTGAGGCTGAGGAAGGAAGGCTCCTTGATCACGATGATCATGAGCAACACCAGCAACACCACATAGATGCCGTTCTCTTTGAGCGCCTGCATCAGATTGAAATTTTTAGCCGACTCCATAATGTCTTCCTGTCTTTATAGGTACAGAGATGCCAGGCGCAGGATCTCGCTCTGGTCAGTTTCTTTGGTGTTGACGATCCCCGCGACCCGGCCATTGCTCATGACCATGATGCGGTCCGTGATGCCGAGCAGTTCCGGCATTTCGGAGGAGATGATGACGATGCCCTTGTCCTTCTTCGCCAGCTCCAGGATGAGCTGGTAGATCTCGAACTTGGCGCCGACGTCGATACCCCGGGTCGGTTCATCCAGCATCAGGATCTCGGGCTGGGTCAGCAGCCAGCGACCGATGATCACCTTCTGCTGGTTGCCACCGGAGAGGGAGCCGATCTGGGTCTGCTGGGTCGGTGTCTTGACCCGCATGGAGTCGATGACCCACTGGGTATCGCTCTTCATCTTGTTGTCGCTGAGCAGCCCCATGGATCCCTTGTAGTTGTCCATGTTGGCGATCAGGGAGTTGAAGGCGATGTCGAGGCGTGAATAGATCCCGGTGGAGCGGCGCTCCTCGGTCACCAGGGCGAAGCCGTTCTGGATCGCCTCGTGGGCGTTGTGGTTCGCCACCTCTTTGCCGTGCAGCTTGATGGTCCCTTCGCTGCGATCGCGGATGCCGAACAGGGTCTCCACGATGTCGGTGCGCTTGGCCCCCACCAGACCGGCGATGCCGAGGATCTCCCCCTTGTGCAGGTTGAAGGTCACGTCCTTGATGGAAGGCTGGTTCTTGGCCGTCAGGTGCTCGACCTCGAGGATCACCTCTTTGGGCTGGTTGGTTTTTTCCGGGAAGCGCTGGGTGAGCTCGCGGCCGACCATCATGCCGATGATCTGATCCATGGTCATGCCCTGGAGGGGCTGGGTCGCCACCCACTGGCCATCCCGCAATATGGTGATCTCGTCACAGAGCTGGAAGATCTCTTCCATCTTGTGGGAGATGTAGACGATGCCGCACCCCTTCTCCTTGAGCTTGTTGATGATCTTGAAGAGGTGGTTGACCTCTTTCTCGGTCAGGGAGGAGGTGGGTTCGTCCATGATGACGATCTTGGCGTCATAGGAGAATGCCTTGGCAATCTCGATCATCTGCATCTGGGAAACCGACAGGGTGCCGACCTTGACCCTGGGGTCGATGTCGATGTCCAGCTCCTCGAAGATATGCTTGGTGTCCTGATACATCTTGCCGTGGTCGACAAACAGTCCCTTGGTGGGATAGCGGCCGAGCCACATGTTGTCCATCACGGTGCGTTGCAGTACCAGGTTCAGCTCCTGGTGCACCATGGAAACGCCATTCTCCAGCGCCTCTTTGGACGAGGTGAAGTTGATCTCCTGTCCCTTGAAGAAGATCTTGCCCTGATCCTTCTCGTAGATGCCGAACAGGCACTTGAGCAGCGTGGACTTCCCTGCGCCATTCTCGCCCATCAACGCATGCACAGAATGAGGACGGACCCGTAAATTGACATTATCGAGTGCCTTGACGCCAGGAAAGCTCTTACTGACGTCAATCATCTCCAACAGCCATTCTGATTGTTGCCGTGTTGTCATATCAGCCATCACATCTGGTTGAAAAGAGGGCAAGGGGATCTCCCTTGCCCTGAGGGGAGGAATTACTCGAATTGGGACAGGTTGTCTTTGTCTACGCCCACGTAGGCAACGCGGACGACCTTGTTGTCGATCTTCCAGTTGGTGCCTTCACCGGCCGGCTTGCCTTCGGCCAGGTTCTTGGTCAGCTCGAAGGTGGCCTTGGCCTGGTTGGCCGCATCGTTCAGCACGGTACCAGCCATGGCACCGCTCTTGACCATGGCCAGGGCTTCCGGCAGGGCGTCAACACCGAACACCGGGATGGCGGTCTTGCCCTGGGCCTTCAGGGATTCCACGGCACCCATCGCCATGCCGTCGTTGTTCGCGATGACTACTTCGATCTTGTTGGCGTTCGGACCGGAGATCCAGGCGTCCATCTTGTCCTTGGCCATGGCGGTATCCCACATACCGGTATCCATGTGCAGTTGCTCGGTCTTGATGCCGCCATCGTTCAGGGTCTTGACGACGTAGGTGGTGCGTGCTTCCGCATCCGGGTGGCCAGGCTCACCCTTGAGCAGCACGAACTGGATGACGCCATCCTTGTTCAGATCCCACTCGGGATGGGCCTTCCAGTGCTTGGCGATCAGCTCGCCCTGGATGATGCCGGACTCCTTGGAGTCGGTCCCTACGTAGTAGGCCTTGTCGTAGCTGGCCAGATCGGCTGCGCTCGGTTCCTTGTTGTAGAACACCACGGGGATCTCGTCCGCACGGGCTTTCTCGATCACGACAGGGGCCGCCGCCGGGTCGACCAGGTTGATGGCCAGCGCCTTCACGCCCTTGGCCAGCAATACGTCGATCTGGTCGTTCTGCTTGGACTGGTCATTCTGGGAGTCGTTCATCAGCAGTTCCACGCCGGGATTGGCTGCCGCTTCCTTCTCGATGGCCTTGCGCACCACGGCCATGAAGTTGTCGTCATACTTGTAGACGGTGACACCGATACGGGTATCGGCCTGGGCTTGGGCTCCCGCCATCAGTCCCATCAGCAAGGTGGCAACTGTCGTGAGTTTTTTCATTGTTATGCTCCGATCTCTATCTGTTTTTTGTAGGGAATGCTGTACACCGTTTGAGCTGGCGCCAGCCTAATGTAATCAGTTTGTTGTGAGGCGGTCTGTGATCCTGGCAACATAATGAAAACGTTTACACTCTGTTACATAGCCGTAATATTGTTAAAAATTAAATAGTTACGTGAGAAACTGCCTTTGGGTCTCGCCATCTCGCGACGGCGGGTCCGGCTAGCTCAGACGGCAGTGCCACTGATAACAACCCGGCAACAGCCAGAACTCGGGCCGCACGCTCTGGCTCCAGGAGTCGTCGCCTCCCACCCCCATGTGGAAGCCATCGAGGCACAGGTGCGTGCCCCCCAGAGCCACCAGATCGGTCTGGTGACGGGCTTCGGTCAGCTGCTGCTGACTGTAGCGGCTGACACTGAAGTGGAAGCGCCCCTCCACCACCAGATCCCCCAGTTGCAGTGCGCGGGTATCGCAGCGCAGCCCGTTGTCGGTGGGGAAGACATAAGGGGTGTGCAACGCCTCGATGGGCAATTGCCAGCGACCGAGATCGGCGGCGAGCCGGCGATCCGGGTAATTCTCGTGGGGGCCAAGCCCCAGCCAGCTCACCGGGGCACCTTCGGCCGGTTCATCGGCCAGCCAGAGCCGGGCACCGATGCGCGGCAGGGAGGGCATATCGGCGGCCACCTCCACCTCGATGGCGAGGTGCATGGCGCCCTCCCCGTCCACCCTGTGATGCCAGCGGGTCAGGATCTTCGGTTCGTCACCCACGAAGTAGCCGTGGTGCGCCGTGATGAGACCCAGCTCCGGACTCGCCTCCAGGCCGAGACAGCGGTGCTGCAGATCATTGAGTCCGGCCTCCTGCCAGCGGGCAATCCAGGCGTTGGGATCGGCGTGATCCGCCTCGCTGGTGCCGATATCGTTGTCGAGCGGCGCCCGATAGAAGTGATCGGCGATGGCGTCGCGCAGCCGTTCGCGGCCCTGTTTCTGCCAGCTGACGATGCGACCACTGGCCTTGTCGAGCTGCCACAGGGAATCTGCGGCGCCAAGCACCCAGTGATCGCGCTGCTCGGTCAGGCTGACCGCCGGGCAGGCCGATGGCAGCGCCAGGGGCGCGGGCAACAGGCATTGCTGGCGAGCCACCTCGTGACCCGCTCCGGCCCAGGCCGTGGCGGTGGGCTGCACGATGGCGAGATCCAGCCAGGCGAGCGCCCCCGGCGCAAAGGCCGGCAGTTGCTCCAGCAGGGTCAGCGTCACGCTCCCCCGGGGGGCCAGCTCGAGCGGGCATTCACCCTGGCTCACCACCACGCCGTCTTCACACAGACGCCACTGCAGGCGTTCGTTGTCCGTCTCGCGGAACAGGTATTCGCTGCGGATCTCCACCGTCAGCGGCTGGCGACCCTGCAGGGTCAGAACAAAGGGCTGCTGGGCACGCCGGGCTTCAAACAGGGAGGGATGGGGGGTGCGATCGGGGAACAGCAGGCCGTTGCAGCAGAACTGGCGATCGTTGGGAGTGTCGCCGAAATCGCCACCATAGGCCCAGAAATGGCGGCCATCGTCGGTCTGCTTGTCCAGCCCCTGATCGACCCAATCCCAGACAAACCCACCCTGCAGCCGCGGATGATCGCGAAATGCCTGCCAGTAATGGGCATAGCCCCCCAGGCTGTTGCCCATGGCGTGGGCGTATTCGCACAGGATCAGCGGCCGGGTCTCTTCCGGCAGGCCGATCCACTTGGCCAGTGCCCACTTGGGCACCGCCGGGAAGGGTTGATCCTGATGGGTACGGGCATACATGGGGCAGATGATGTCGGTGGCCGGGGTGTCGGCCCCGCCCCCTTCGTACTGCACCGGGCGGCTGGGGTCCGCCCCCTTCACCCAGCGATACATGGCGTCGTGGGCCGGGCCATAACCGGATTCGTTCCCCAGAGACCAGATGATGATGCTGGGGTGGTTGAAGTCCCGGGCCACCATGCGGGTAACCCGCTCCAGGAAGGCGTTGCTCCAGGCGGGATCCCGCGCCAGCCGCCCCATGGGGGTCATGCCGTGGGTCTCCAGGTTCGCCTCGTCCACCACATAGAGGCCGAGCTGGTCGCACAGGCGATAGAGCTCGGGGTGATTGGGATAGTGGGAGCAGCGCACCGCGTTGAAGTTGTGCCGCTTCATCAGCAGCAGATCCTGCTCCATGTCGGCCGGGGTCACCACGTGACCGGTGGCGGGATGGTGTTCATGGCGATTGGCACCACGAATCAGCAGGGGCTGACCGTTGACCCGCAGCAGGCCGCCACGGATCTCCACCGCCCGAAAGCCCACGTCATGGGCCTCGCTCTCGAGAGCGCTTCCCTGCTCGTCCAGCAGGGTCAGGGTCAGGCGATAGAGGTGCGGGGTCTCGGCGCTCCACTTGTGTGGCGCCGTTACCGTCAGCCACAACTCGGCGCGATCGTCATACACCCCTTTCTCGTCGATGGCCTGGGTGCCGATCCGCTGGCGCAGGGTCGCGACCCGCTCGTCGCCATCATAGAGGTTGGCCTCCACCGACAGACCGGCTCCGTTGGCCGCCTGCAATTCAACCTTGAGGTGGGCATCCCGGTAGCAGGCGTCGAGCTCGGGCGTCACCCGGATATCCATCAGATGACGGGTCGGTTTGTGCAGCAGGCTGACGGAGCGGAAGATGCCGCTCATGCGCCACATGTCCTGATCTTCCAGATAGGAGCCGTCAGACCAGCGCAGCACCAGGACGGCGAGGCGGTTGGCCCCGGCCTGAAGGAAGGGGGTCAGATCGAATTCCGCCGGCAGCCTGCTGTCCTGGGAGTAACCGACCCAGCGGCCGTTGCAGAAGAGGTGAAACGCGCTGTCCACCCCGTCGAAGATGATCCGGGTCTGCCCCTCGGCCAGCCAGTCCGCAGCAACGGTGAACTCGCGGGAGTAGCAACCGGTGGGGTTCTCGGCAGGCACCCGGGGCGGGTCGCAGGGAAAGGGGTACTTGATGTTGGTGTAGATGGGCACATCCGTGATGGGCCGCGCCCCCGGATAGGCCGCAGCCAGTTGCCAGTTGCCCGGCACCTTGATGGGGCAGGCATCCGGCAGATCCTCTACCAGCCACTGCTCCGGCACCCGCTCCGGGGCCTCGAACCAGGAGAACTGCCACTCGCCGTCCAGCAGCAGGCGGGAAGGTGACAACCCCCCCATCCTGGCTTCCCCTTCACTGCGCCAACTGGACAAGGGGGTATGGGCTGGCAACCGGTTCACGGCGGTGATCCCCTGGGTCTGCCAATCCTGACGGGCCACTATCTCCCTGAGCATGCTTCACTTCTCCCTGCATTCACGCTGAAAACCACTGCAGTGTAGGAGAGTTTTGCCCGGTGATCGGCGATCCCGCTCACACAGATGTAAACGATTACACTCATTTTGTTAAGTAAAACGGAGTAAAAATCGGATAAATCCGGGTAAATGACCCCAAGGGGGGAAAAGCGGACCTTAGGAAGGGCAAAAGATGCCCGGGAGTGTGAAACCGGGAGGCAATGGCCGAACCAGCGGAGCAAGCCATGGCCAAGACCCGACATCGTGCCCCCTCGCCCCAACCCGGTTCCGGGCACGCAGCCCGGTCTCTCGAAGGAGCGCGCAGAGGCCACGAGAGCCCCTGCCCGGCGCAGAGAAAAGCCATGGCGGGTGTCTGGCAGGATCTGGCCGGAAGTGAGGCTCGGCAGGCCGGGGGAGAGGAGCTCGTGGCAGACGAGCGGGAAGAGCAGCCGAGTTCAGTAGGCAGGGAGTGTGAGGGGACGGTTATCACTCCTCAGACAGTCCTTTATGGTCTGCGCTAGCCATGCTCTGAGCTATCTATCGTCTGAGCTATGGGGGCGCTTTATATGCTGCAGTACGGGTTCGCCAGGTGCAGCGCTTGCGCCGACGGGGGCGCAAGCGCTGCGATCAGGACCTGACGGGAGCGACCGAATGGCGGTTGATCAGGGTGGGGGTATAGATGCGGCTCTGCACCGATTCACTCTCCCCTGCGGCGAGTTGTAGCGCCAGCTTGGCAGCCTGGGCCGCCATCAGCTCGATGGGATAGCGCATGGTGGAGAGCTTGGGTCTCAGGTATCTGGCGTAGATGATGTCATCGAAGCCCACCACAGAGACCTCTTCCGGCACCTTGAGGCCGTTGTCCGCCAGCACGGAGATGGCCCCTGCCGCCATGGCGTCGTTGTAGGCCACCACCGCCGTGATGGGCAACCCCTTGGCCAGCAGGTTGAGCATGGCGCGCTCACCCCCCTCTTCATTGGGCATGCCGCTCTCCACCAGCTCGGGATCGGCGAAGACCTCCGCCTCCGCCAGGGCATCCTGATAGCCCTGATGGCGCAACAGCGCATCCTCGATGGCGTGATCCGAGCTCAGGAAGGCGATATGGCGGTGGCCGAGATCCAGCAGATGACGGGTGGCGGTCGCCGCACCCTGGCGGTTGTTGAGAGCGATGCAGCGCCCCCTCAGACTCGGAATGTCGCGGTTGATCAGCACCATGCCGGGGGCACGCAGGGCGTAGTCGACCAGCTCCTCGTCGCCGAGCGCCTTGCTGTGCACCACCAGTGCCTCGCAGCGTTTGCCGATGAGCAGCTCGATGGCCTCCCGCTCCTGCTGGGCGCGGTGAAAACCATTACCCATCAACAGGTGCAAGCCCTGCTCCACCGCCACCGCCGCGACCCCTTTGACCAGGGCGCCGAAGAAGGGATCCGCCACGTCCCCCACCACCACTCCCATGGTGTCACAGGTCTGGCTGACCAGGGCCCGCGCGTTGGCGTTGGGGGTATAGCCCAGCTCGGCCATGGCCTTCAGCACCACCTCGCGGGAGGCGGCACTGGCCTTGGGTGAGTTGTTCATCACCCGTGAAACCGTTGCCACTGACACATTGGCCAAACGGGCGACATCCTTGATGGTGCTCATGCTGTTTTCACTTATTTCACGCTGCAACTGGCCGCATTATACCGTTCAATGTCACTGATAACAGGGGGAAAAATCAGAACTTGCCACATTGGTCGATGAAAACAAGTGTAATCGTTTACACGTATTTGTTAAGCAGCTCACAGTTTGCCCGTCAGCCCCTCGGCTAGACTCCTGCTCAGGCTTTCCTGATGCGAGGAGTTGAGGGTGGAACAACGGATGAAAGTACTGGTCACCGGCGGTTGCGGCTACATCGGCAGCCACACCTGTCTGGCCTTGCAGGCCGCAGGCATGGAGCCCGTGGTGGTGGACAACCTCTGCAACAGCAAGGCGGGCGTCCTGACCCGTGTCGCCGCCATCAGCGGGCACGAGCCCCGCTTCTACGAGGGGGACATCCGTGACCCGGCCCTGCTGGATCGCATCTTCAGCGAGCAGCACATCGACGCCGTGATCCACTTCGCCGCCCTCAAGGCGGTCGGCGAGTCGACCCGCATCCCGCTGGACTACTACGAGAACAACCTGAGCGGCACCCTGGTATTGCTGCAGGCGATGAAACGGGCCGGGGTACGCAATCTGGTGTTCAGCTCGTCGGCCACCGTCTACGGCGATCCTGCCAGCACCCCGATCCGGGAGGATTTCCCCCGCAGCGCCACCAACCCCTACGGCCGATCCAAGCTGATCATCGAGGAGATCCTCGAGGATCTGCAGCGGGCCGAGCCCCACTGGAGCATGACCCTGCTGCGCTATTTCAATCCCGTCGGCGCCCACGAGTCCGGCACCCTGGGGGAGGATCCCCAGGGCATCCCCAACAATCTGATGCCGTTTTTGACCCAGGTCGCCATCGGCCGACGCGACTGCCTCTCGGTCTTTGGTAACGATTACCCAACCATCGACGGCACCGGGGTGCGCGACTACATCCATGTGATGGATCTCGCCGAAGGGCACGTCAAGGCTCTGGAACACTGCGCCGGACGGGGCGGTGTCCACGCCTACAACCTGGGCACGGGCCAGGGCCAGAGCGTGTTGCAGATGGTCGCGGCGTTCGAGGCCGCCTGCGGTCGGCCCCTTCCCTACCGGATCGAGCCACGGCGCCCCGGCGACATCGCCGAGTGCTGGGCCGATCCCGCCAAGGCCGCTCGGGAACTGGACTGGCACGCCAGCCGGGATCTCGCCGCCATGTGCGCCGACAGCTGGCGCTGGCAGTCCGCCAACCCCAATGGTTACGAGGCGTAGGCCCTGGCCTGCGCCTTCGGATGTATTCAACTCACACACTGGAGTGATGATGTTCAACCCCGTTGATCACCCCCACCGCCGCTTCAACCCGCTCACCGGCCAGTACGTGCTGGTCTCCCCTCACAGGGCCAAGCGCCCCTGGCAAGGCCAGGTCGAGAAGGTGAGCCTGGCGCCGAGCCAGGCCCATGATCCCGACTGCTTCCTCTGTGCGGGCAACACCCGGGTGACCGGCGATATCAACCCCGACTATCAGGGCACCTTCGTCTTTACCAACGACTTCGCCGCCCTGATGCAGGACACCCCGGCCGCTGACGCGGCGCCGGATCCCCTGCTGAAGCTGGAAGCCGCCCGGGGCACCAGCCGGGTCATCTGCTTCTCGCCGGATCACGGCAAGACCCTGCCCGAGCTGCCCCTGCCCGCCATCGAAGGGGTGATCACCACCTGGATGGACCAGGTGGCCGAGCTCTCTGACCAGTGGGAATGGGTGCAAGTCTTTGAAAACAAGGGCGCCGTCATGGGCTGCTCCAACCCGCACCCTCACGGCCAGCTCTGGGGCAGCGACTTCCTGCCCAACGAGATTGCCCGAGAAGAGGCGCACCAGCGCGCCTGGCTGGCCGAACACGGCCGCCCCCTGCTGCTGGATTATGTGGAGCGGGAGCTGGCGGATCGCTCCCGCATCGTGGTGGAGACGGCCCACTGGCTGGCGGTGGTGCCCTTCTGGGCAGCCTGGCCGTTCGAGACCCTGCTGCTGCCCAAGGCCCATGTCCCCTCCATGCTGGATCTCACCCGGGAACAGCAACAGGATCTGGCCATCGCGCTCAAGGAGCTCACCAGCCGCTACGACAACCTGTTCCAGTGCAGCTTCCCCTACTCCATGGGCTGGCACTTCGCCCCGCCCCGTTCCGACTGCCCCGAGGCGTGGCAACTGCACGCCCACTTCTATCCGCCCCTGCTGCGCTCCGCCACGGTGCGCAAATTCATGGTGGGCTTCGAGATGCTGGCCGAAACCCAGCGCGATCTCACCCCGGAACAGGCGGCGGAACGGCTGCACGCCCTCAGTCCCATCCACTACAACGACCAGAATCAGGCCAACGAGGAGGCCCTATGACCCCGAGCCAGCGCGTCAGCGCCGTGTTTGCCGAGCAGTTTGAGCAACAACCCGACCTGCTGGTACGGGCTCCAGGCCGCGTCAACCTCATCGGCGAGCACACCGACTACAACGACGGCTTCGTGCTGCCCTGCGCCATCGACTACGAGACCTGCGTCGCCATCGGCTTGCGCGGCGACAACCTGGTCGAAGTGATCGCCGCCGACTACGACAACCAGCGCGACCGGTTCAGTCTCGATCAACCCATCGAGCACCACCCCAGCCAGCGCTGGAGCGACTACATCCGCGGCGTGGTGAAACACCTGCAGGCACGGGGCCACGCCCTGCGCGGCCTTAATCTGGTGGTCTCCGGCAACGTGCCCCAGGGGACGGGTCTCTCCTCCTCCGCTTCCCTGGAGGTGGCCATCGGCCAGGCCTTCAAGGAGGCCCAGGGGCTGGCCATCAGCCAGGCGGAAATCGCCCTCAACGGCCAGCAGGCGGAGAACCAGTTCGTCGGCTGCAACTGCGGCATCATGGATCAGATGATCTCCGCGAGCGGCAAGCAGGATCACGCCCTGCTGCTCGATTGCCGCTCCCTGGAGACCCGGCTCATCCCCATGCCCACCGATCTGGCGGTGCTCATCGTCAACTCCAACGTGCGCCGCGGCCTGGTGGACAGCGAATACAACACCCGTCGCCAGCAGTGCGAAACCGCCGCCCGTCACTACGGGGTCAAGGCCCTGCGCGACCTGGATCTGGCGACCCTGGAAGCGGGCAAGGCCGGTCTGGACGAGGCCTGCTATCGCCGTGCCCGCCACGTGGTCGGCGAGAACGCCCGCACTCTGGCGGCGGCCGATGCGCTGGCACAGGGCGATCTGGTGCGCCTCGGCGAGCTGATGGGCCAGTCCCACGCCGCCATGCGCGATGACTTCGAGATCACCGTGCCCCCCATCGACGGCCTGGTGGAGATCATCAAGGCCCGGCTCGGCAGCGAAGGCTGTGTGCGCATGACCGGCGGCGGTTTTGGCGGCTGCGTGGTCGCCCTGCTGCGCCCCGAGAAGGTGGCCGAGGTGATCGCCGTGGTGGAGGCGGAATACCCGGCCCGTTTCGGCCTCAAGGCGGACTGCTACGTCTGCCGTGCCAGCGCAGGGGCCGGCAGACTGTAACACACGCCTGGCAACGGGGGACGCCCCCTGCCCGGCACTCGCGACGCCGGCAGGGGGCGACGGGATCACGACGGGGAACCGCAAACCATGATGAGATTCGAGCTGGAAAACGAGGAGGGACTGCGGCTGCGCGGTCTCGCATACGGGGCCACCCTCACCTCCCTCACCCTGCCGGTGGCGGGAGAGCGGCGGGAGGTGCTGCTGGGCTGCGCCGACGAGGCCTACCTCACCCAGCAGGTATGGCTGGGGGCTGTGGCGGGGCGCTTTGCCAACCGCATCGGCGGTGCCCGCCTTGAGCGGGAAGGCCAGTGCTGGACGCTGGACGCCAACCAGGGGGCCAACTGCCTGCACGGCGGGCGCGACGGGTTCCATCGCCGCACCTGGCAGATCAAGGAGCAGGAGGCGGACAGGGTCAAGCTGGCGCTCCTCTCCCGGGCGGGGGATCAGGGCTTTCCCGGCAATCTGAAGGTGAGCCTGGAGTATCGGCTGGAGCAGTGCGATCTGGTGGTCGACTTCTGCGCCAGCACGGACGCCCCCAGCCCGGTCAGCCTCACCAGCCACGCCTACTTCAACCTGGATGGCGGTGGCGACATCCGCCACCACACCATCAGCCTCGACGCCGACCGCTACCTGCCCACGGATGACCAGAGCCTGCCGCTGGCCATCGCCCCGGTGGAAGGCCCCTTCGATCTGCGCGCCCCCCGCCCCATCGGCCAGGCGTGGCTGGACCACCCCCAGCAGCAGTTGGCCAAGGGGTACGATCACGCGTTTCTGCTCAACAACAGCGATTTCGAGCCTGTTGATGAGCCGTTTGGTGGGTCCAACCAGCCATGGGCCGCCCGGGTGATCTCGGGGGATGGCAAGCTGACCATGGCGGTCTACACCAACCAGCCCTCCCTGCAGTTCTACAGCGGCAACTGGCTGACCGGCACACCGGATCGTCAGGGCCGACCCTACCGGGATTACGACGGCTTCTGCCTGGAGGCCCAGCAATTGCCCGACAGCCCGAACCGGCCCGCCCTCGGCGATCCCTGGTTGCTGCCGGGGCAGCGTTATCGCCACCAGACCCGTTATCGCTTTATTCCTGCCCCCTGACAGCCCCGCTCGGGCAGACGAAGGGGCCCGGGCGCGCCGCCACGTCATGGCAGCCCCGGCCCCGATGGCACCGCCGAATCAGCCGGGGTGAGGCCCGCCGCAGGGCCCGTCGCTCCTCATTGCACACCAGCCAAGGAACCGCACCGTGATGGATGACAACTACCTCGCCGCCCCCGACCGCTACCAGCGCCAGCCCTACCGACCGGCGGGCCGCCACGGCCTGCGCCTGCCCGGCATCGGTCTGGGCCTTTGGCACAACTTCGGCGCCGGGAGCGATCCCGCCACCGCGAAGGCCATGGTGCACCAGGCGTTCGATCTGGGGATCACCCACTTCGATCTCGCCAACAACTACGGGCCGCCGCCGGGATCTGCCGAACTGACCTTCGGCACGCTGCTAAAGAGGAGCCTGGCTCCCTATCGGGACGAGCTCATCATCGCCAGCAAGGCGGGCTACGTGATGTGGGACGGCCCCTACGGCGATGGCGGCAGTGCCAAGTACCTCTTCGCCAGCCTGCACCAGAGCCTGCGCCGTCTGGGCCTCGACTACGTGGACATCTTCTATCACCACAGGCCGGATCCCCGCACCCCGCTCGAGGAGACCTGCCAGGCCCTGGCCCTGATGGTGCGCCAGGGCAAGGCGCTCTACATCGGCCTCTCCAACTACCCGGCCCCGCTCGCGGCCAAGGCTGCCGCCCGGCTGGCGGAGCTCGGCACCCCCTGCCTGGTCAACCAGCTCAAATACTCCCTGTTCCAGCGCGATGTTGAGCCCGACACCCTGCCGACCTGCCGGGAGCACGGCATGGGGGTGGTCGCCTTCTCGCCCCTGGCCGGGGGGCTGCTGAGCGATCGCTACCTGTCGGGCATTCCCGCGGATTCCCGCGCCGCCAGTGCCAGCCCCTTCCTCACGGCGGACCAGATCACCGAGGAGAAGCTCGCCACCGTCCGCGCCCTGCATGCACTGGCCCTGCAACGGGGTCAGTCCCTGTCGCAACTCGCACTGCAATGGGTGCTGCGCGACCCCGTGGTGAGCTGCGCCCTGATCGGCGCCAGCCATCCCCAACAGATAACGAGCGCCGTCGACGCCCTGGGGCAGCCCCCCCTGGACGATGATCTTCAACAGAAAATCCTGTCCATACTGGCCTGACAGCACAAAGAGATCATAAAACAGAGGTCAACTGGCGTGACTGACCTGTCAGAACGTGACGGGGCCGTCATGGCTTCTGACAGCATGCGGCAAGCCGCGCCCTGCATGGTCCGCCAGCGCCCTTTCCCGGCCGGAACAGGGCGCTGAAATCCCCAATATTCACTGGTTGCCCGCGCGATTTTCCGCCATCATTGGCCGCCCCGACCCGTTCGGGGTTGATTTTATCCAGACCCCATAACCAAGAGATCTGCACCATGACCGAATCCTACGCCCTGTTCGTCGCCTTTGTGCTGGGCATAGTGGAAGGCCTGACCGAGTTCCTCCCCGTCTCCTCCACCGGCCACATGATCATCGTCGGCCACCTCCTCGGGTTTGAAGGACCCAAGGCCGCCACCTTCGAGGTGGTGATCCAGCTCGGCTCCATCCTGGCAGTGGTCGTCATGTTCTGGCGCCGCCTGTTCGGACTCATCGGCATTCACTTCGGTCAGAAACCGACCCCGGGCCACGCGACCCTCTCCCTGGTGCACGTCATCCTCGGCATGCTGCCTGCCGTGGTCGTCGGGCTGGCTATCCACAGCTGGATCAAGGCCAATCTGTTCGGGCCGGAAACCGTGATGTATGCCCTGGTGGCCGGTGGCATCCTGCTCATCATCGCCGAAAAGTTCCGCCCCGCCGTGACCGCGGAGACCCTGGACGACATCAGCTACAAGCAGGCCTTCGGCATCGGCCTGTTCCAGTGCCTGGCACTCTGGCCCGGTTTCTCCCGCTCCGGCGCCACCATCAGCGGCGGCATGCTGATGGGCATCAGCCGCCACGCGGCAGCGGAATTCTCCTTCATCATGGCGGTACCCATGATGATCGCGGCCAGCGGCCTGGATCTCTACAAGAGCCGCGACTTCCTCTCCATGGCGGACTTCCCCATGTTTGCGGTGGGCTTCGTCACCGCCTTCGTGGTGGCCATGGTCGCCATCAAGACCTTCCTGGCGCTGATCCGTCGTCTCGACTTCATCCCGTTCGCCATCTACCGCTTCCTGCTGGCCTTCGTCGTCTACCTGGTCTTCGTGGCCTGATGGGCTGCGCCCCCAAGCAACACAAAAGGGACCCGAGGGTCCCTTTTTTCATGCCATGATACCGCCTCAGTCGCGCGGCAGCCCGCTATCGCCGAGCAGCCGTGATCCCAACTCAATAGAGGTGCTGGCTGATGCCGTTGAGCAGCCGTGACAGCCCCTTGGTGAACTGCACGGGGGCATCTTGCACCGTGTAGCAGAGGCAGCCGTCCGGGGTTCGGGGGCTGTGGGCGTGGCTGGCGTCGCGCCAGATGAAATCCCCCGCCTGATAGCGGGTGTCGCCATCCTCGATGGTGCCCGCCAGCAGCAGGGTCAGCTCATATCCCTTGTGGGTGTGCTCGGGGATCCGCCCCCCCGCCTCGATGTGGAGCAGGTTGGCCCGCGCACCCATCTCGTCCAGCGGCAGGCTGACCTGACGGATGGCCCCGAGATGACGCCACCTGGGGGCATGATGCCGTGCCAATGCCCGCGGCAGCCGGTAACTGTGACCCGCCACCCTGAGCTCTGGCCTCGGGCTCTCGGGAAGGGCGAGCGCCGCCTCCGTCGCCACCGGCTGTTGCAGTATGCCCGCCAGCATGGCATCGAATCCGGCGGGCAGCGCCTCGTCCGGCGCGTCAGGGGCGAGATGCTGGCACGCCAGCGCCTCTTCAAATTGCTTCACCCGGGCGGCGCACTCGGGGCAGAACTCGCAATGGGCGGAGACACCGACGGCCAGCGGCAGAGGCAGCTCGTCGGCAGCGAAGGCGCGCAGCATGGGTTCAGTCGGATGGGTCTTAATCATGGCCTTGCTCCACTTGTTCCTTCAGTTTCTGTAGTGCCAGCCGCAGCCGGGACTTGATGGTGCCAAGGGGCACGCCGAGCCGGTCGGCCAGCTCCTGCTGGGAGAGCTCCTGCAGGTAGATGCCGCGCACCACCTGCTGCTGCGGCTCCGGCAGCGTGGCGACATAGTGGGCCATCTGGCGGGTCAGCACCGCGTCTTCACCGCCGCTCAGGTGCTCCTCTTCGGCCCGGAATTCCAGCAGCGGCCAGATCTCCTCGGCGCAGAGCTCCTCCTTGCTGGCGCGGCGGCGGCGCAGCATGTCAAAGCTCTGGTTGCGCATCACTGTGTAGATCCAGGTGGTGGCGGCGCCCTTGTCGGGGTGATAGAGCCGTGCCTTCTGCCAGACCAGCAGCATGGTCTCCTGCACCAGTTCCATGGCGTTGGCCTCGCTGCCGAGGTGGCGCAGCCCGTAGCTGCGGATGCGCGGCGCGAAGTGGTGGAACAGGGTGGCGAAGGCAGCCTTGTCGGCACGCTCGGCCACCCGGACCAGCAAAGATGTGAGGTCGCCGTCTGGGTTGTCCATGGGGGGCGATGTCCTGCGTGGAGCCGATTGTGGTTGGCCAGTATATGCCATTGCGCCATCCCTCGCGTGTGGTGTTCACCCCCAATACGGTGAGCGAGGAAAAAGGATCACCGGGAAGGGGAATTCAATGGCTCGCGACCAGCAGACCGCTCAGCAGGGAGAGAGTGGGCTGGTTGTCCTTGGCCGCCACCAGCCACTGTTTTTGTTCCACCGGGATGGGCAGCACCTCCAGCCAGCGCTGGGCGACCCAGCTCGCATCCTCCCAGTCCGGCTCCGGATAGAGGGCCGCGTACTCCGGATAGTCGTTGAACACGTCCTGCAACGCCTTGGCCAGGGAGTGCTGATCCGCCTGGAGCCTGCCGCTCTGCCAGGGGGGCAGGGGCTCCACCTCGCCGACCCGCAGACCGTCCTCTTCCTGCCAGAGATCCGTGATGCGCACCCGCTCCACCCCGAGTACCGTGATGCCGAGCAAACCATCGGGCAGCAGATCGAAATCGATGATGCGCACCCGGGTGGCGATGGGGTACATGTTGCGCAGCGCGTCGGGCTGGCGGGGGTCCAGCATGCAGAGCGCGAACTCCCGCTCCCGGGACTCGGCGATCATGCGCTGGTATCTGGGCTCGAAGATGCGCAGCGGCATGATGCCGCCCGGCAGCAGGTGAGCGGAGAGTGGAAACAGTACCAGTGTCATGGGAATCATCCTCCAACGGCGTCCTCAAAGGATACGACCGCCACGGGAAGCGGGATCATTCAGATCGAATCGGTATAAATAACCCTGTCATAATCAGGGGAAAATAGCCTGGACAAGCCGTTTCGTTATGCAGTAGAAATGGATAACCACCACTTACCCAAATCAATATCCTGTAATGTGGTGGAAAACGCAGTGATATATCCGCCACGCCCACGGGTGCAGGCCGTTCCTATAGTTTTCTCGGCCCGATGCGGGTAAAATTCACGCCCTTATCCAGTCAGTCACTTTTCGACGCGCAACCTCGGTGGTCAGTTATGAAAGAGCATATTCATCATCTACTTGAACAAACGGTAGCCAATCTCAAGTCCGCAGGCGTCCTGCCCGCCGACCTGGAAGCCCGGGTGCAAGTAGACCGATGCAAGGAGAAGGCTCACGGCGACCTGGCCACCAACCTGGCCATGCTGCTGGCCAAACCGGCCCGCAAGAATCCCCGCGAGCTGGCCGCTGCCATCATCGAGCACCTGCCCGCCTCCGATCTGATCGCCAAGGTCGAGATCGCCGGCCCCGGCTTCATCAACTTCTTCTTCGACCCGAGCTGGCTGGCCGGTCAGGTGGAAGCCATGGTGACTTCCGACAACGCCAACGTGAAACTGCCAGCGCCGCAGACCGTGGTGGTGGACTACTCCGCTCCCAACGTGGCCAAGGAGATGGCGGTGCACCACATCCGCTCCACCGTGCTCGGTGACGTGGCCGCCCGCGCCCTCGAATTCCTGGGCCACAAGGTGGTGCGTGCCAACCACATCGGCGACTGGGGCACCCAGTTCGGCATGCTGATCGCCTATCTGGAGAAGATGGCCAACGAGCACGCCTCCGACATGGAACTCAAGGACCTGGAAGCCTTCTACACCCAGGCCAAGCGTCACTACGACGAAGACGAAGCCTTCGCCGAGCGCGCCCGCAACTACGTGGTGAAACTGCAAGGTGGCGATGAGTACTGCCGCACCATGTGGAAGAAGCTGGTCGACATGACCATGGAGCAGAACCAGCGCAACTACGACCGTCTGAACATCTCCCTGTCCAACAAGGACATCATGGGCGAGTCCATGTACAACGACATGCTGCCGCAGATCGTTGCCGACCTGAAAGCCAAGGGGCTGGCAGTCGAGAGCGAAGGGGCCACCGTGGTGTTCCTGGACGAGTTCAAGAACAAGGATGGCGAGCCCATGGGCGTCATCATCCAGAAGAGCGACGGCGGTTTCCTCTACACCACCACCGACATCGCCTGCGCCAAATACCGTTACGAGAACCTGGGCGCCGACCGGGTCATGTACTTCATCGACTCCCGTCAGCACCAGCACCTGATGCAGGCCTGGACCATCACCCGCAAGGCAGGCTATGTGCCGGAGTCCGTGCCCCTCGAGCACCACGCCTTCGGCATGATGCTGGGCAAGGACGGCCGTCCCTACAAGACCCGCTCCGGCGGCACCGTCAAGCTGGTCGACCTGCTGAATGAAGCGGAAGAGCGCGCCAGCGCCCTGCTGGAGAGCCGCAACAGCGACCTCTCTGCCGAAGAGAAGGCCCAGGTGGTGCACGCCATCGCCATGGGCGCAGTCAAGTATGCGGATCTCTCCAAGAACCGCACCACCGACTACATCTTCGACTGGGATCTGATGCTGTCGTTTGAAGGCAACACCGCCCCCTACCTGCAATACGCCTACACCCGCATCCAGTCCATCTTCCGCAAGGCCGGCGTCGATGCCGACACCCTGAGCGGCAAGGTGGTCCTGAGCGAAGACGCCGAAGAGACCCTGGCCCAGAAGCTGATCCAGTTCTCCGACGCGGTCAACGGCGTGGCGGACAAGGGGATGCCGCACCTGCTCTGTACCTATCTGTATGAGCTCTCCGGCAACTTCATGACCTTCTACGAAGCCTGCCCGATCAACAAGGACGGCGTGGACGAGGCGACCCGCCAGAGCCGTCTGCTGCTGTGCGCCGCCACCGCCAAGGTGCTCAAGCTGGGCCTGGGCGTGCTGGGCATCCACACCCTGGAGCGCATGTAATAGATGGCGACCCGGGATTACGTCGGCAACAGCCCGAGACGACGGGCGGGTGGCCGTAACATCAAGAAAGCGGCCCCTCGCCGCTTTCCTGTTATCCCGGCACTGCTGGCCGGGGCCCTGGTCGTCGGTTTCGGCGCCTTCCTCTACCTCATCAACGGCAAGGGCGCCGATGCCCCCACCATCGAAGAGCAGGTGAAGGCCAACAAACCCAAGGCACAGGGCAATACCCTGCCCCAGGAGAAGTGGAGCTACATCGAGCGGCTGGAGAACAAGCAGGTGGACATCATAGAGCCGCCGCCCCAGCCGGGCGTGCTGCCGCCACCGCCCGCCGAGACCATGACCCTGCAACCGGAGGCACTGCCCAAGCCGGTCGCGACCGACATTCCCCAGCCGGGAACCCCCATCGGTCAGGTGAAGCCCTATCAGCCGCAACCGGTGCAACCGGCCAAGCCGGCCACCGGCGCCCCGGTCGCCAGCGCCCGGGAGCAGGTGATCGACCAGAAGGCCGAGCGTGAGCGGATGGAGCGGGAGATCCGCGCCGAACTGGAGCGGGAGCGTGCCGAGGCCGCCAGGGCCAAGGCGGCGACCCAGACTGCACAGACCGCAGCCGCCGACGGCGGTCGCTACATGATGCAGTGTGCCGCCCTGCGCTCCCAGGATTCCGCGGAATCCCTCAAGGCGCGCATCGCCTTCACCGCCGGGCTCTCCTCCAGTCTGCAGGTGGTGAGCGGGGCCGGTGGCGCCGTCTACAAGGTGATGGTGGGCCCCTTCAACGGCAAGGCGGCGGCCGACGCGGCCAACCGCAAGCTGCAGGGCTCGGGCATCAGCGGCTGCATCCCCAAGAAGGGGTGATCGCCGCGTCCATGCACAGGGCCGGGTGGCAACACCCGGCCCTGTTTCTTTTGGCGCCATCCCGCGCCCACCCGATCCCTCCCCCGCGATCCGTGCTCGGCACAGGCTTGAAAAGCCGTTTTGCCATCCCCATCTTTTCCTCCATGCACAGTCAGGCCGTCATTCGGCTCAAGCGAGGTAAGTAAAGTGACTACCATAGTTTCAGTTCGCCGCAACGGTCAGGTCGTCATCGGTGGCGATGGCCAGGTTTCTCTTGGCAACACCGTCATGAAGGGCAACGCCCGCAAGGTTCATCGCCTCTACAACGGCAAGGTACTGGCTGGTTTCGCCGGCGGCACCGCCGACGCCTTCACCCTGCTCGAGCGCTTCGAAGCCAAACTGCAGGCCCATCAGGGCAACCTGGAGCGCGCCGCCGTGGCGCTGGCCAAGGACTGGCGCACCGATCGCGCCCTGCGCCGCCTCGAAGCCCTGCTGGCCGTCGCCGACGAGCACAAATCCTTCATCATCACCGGCAACGGTGACGTGGTGCAGCCGGAGCACGATCTCATCGCCATCGGCAGCGGCGGCAACTTTGCCCAGTCCGCCGCCATCGCCCTGCTGGAGAACACCGAGCTCGACGCCAAGAGCATTGTCGAGAAGTCCCTCAAGATTGCGGGCGACATCTGTGTGTTCACCAACGGCAACCACACCATCGAAGTGCTGGATTATTCAGCTAAATAAGTCGGCGAAATAGGGCCGCCAAATAAGGCCGCCAGCCAAACCCCATTTTCCAAGGGGTGGGCCCTGCCCGCCCCGGATACAGGAACGCCATCATGTCCGAGATGACCCCGAGAGAAATCGTCCACGAGCTGGACAGACACATCATTGGTCAGGCCGACGCCAAGCGCGCGGTCGCCGTCGCCCTGCGCAACCGCTGGCGCCGGATGCAGCTCTCCGAGGAGATGCGCCACGAGGTGACCCCGAAGAACATCCTGATGATCGGTCCCACCGGCGTCGGCAAGACCGAGATCGCCCGTCGCCTGGCCAAGCTGGCCAACGCCCCCTTCATCAAGGTGGAAGCGACCAAGTTCACCGAAGTGGGCTATGTGGGCAAGGAAGTGGACAGCATCATCCGCGATCTGACCGATGTCGCCATCAAGCTGGTGCGCGAGACCGAGATGGAGAAGATGAAATACCGCGCCGAGGAAGCCGCAGAAGAGCGCATCCTCGACGCCCTGCTGCCCAACCCGCGCAACAGCTGGGGTGAGGAAGAGAAAGCCGACAACTCCAACACCCGCCAGATCTTCCGCAAGAAACTGCGGGAAGGTCAGCTGGATGACAAGGAGATCGAGCTGGATCTGGCCGCCTCCCCCATGGGTGTCGAAATCATGACCCCGCCGGGCATGGAAGAGATGGCCAACCAGTTGCAGGGGCTGTTCCAGAACCTGGGCCAGAACCAGAAGAAGAAGCGCAAGATCAAGGTCAAGGAGGCCATGAAAGCGCTGATCGAAGAGGAAGCGGCCCGCCTGGTCAACCCGGAAGAGCTGAAGCAGAAGGCCATCGCCTCCGTCGAGAACAATGGCATCGTCTTCCTCGACGAGATCGACAAGATCTGCAAGCGCGGCGAGAGCTCGGGCCCGGATGTCTCCCGGGAAGGGGTGCAGCGCGACCTGCTGCCGCTGGTCGAGGGCTGCACCGTCAACACCAAGCACGGCATGGTCAAGACCGATCACATCCTGTTTGTCGCCTCCGGTGCCTTCCAGATCGCCAAGCCGTCCGACCTCATCCCCGAGCTGCAGGGCCGTCTGCCGATCCGGGTCGAGCTGACCGCCCTGACCACCGAAGACTTCGAGCGCATCCTGACCGAGCCGAACGCCTCCCTGACCGATCAGTACAAGGCGCTGATGGCCACCGAAGGGGTCAACATCGAGTTCACCCAGGATGGCATCCGCCGTCTGGCCGAAGCGGCCTGGCAGGTCAACGAGCGCACCGAGAACATCGGCGCCCGTCGTCTGCACACCGTGATGGAGCGGCTGATGGAAGACATCTCCTATGACGCCTCCGAGAAATCCGGCGAGACCTTCGTCATCAACACCGACTACGTCAACGCCCACCTCGGCAAGCTGATTGAAGACGAGGATCTGAGCCGCTTCATTCTGTAACCGGTTGATCGATAACGAGGAGCTGAGCGGTTTACTATCCTGCTCAATCCCATAGCAAGACGCCTCCCCTGTGGAGGCGTCTTCGTTTTCAGCGTTCTCCCGACTCGCAGCCGTCCCGGGCCACATCACCCTGCACGGCACGCTCCTCCCTTCCCGCCAACCAGAGCGCACTCATCAGCAGCAAGGCCGTCAGGGCGAAGGTGACCCGGGTGGCAAACGCCAGCTCGTCCGCCGTCGCGAGGGGGAGATCGGGCCGCCCTACCAGGGCGGCGAACAGGCCCCCCAGCCCCGCCGCCCCCGTCAGCTGGCCCAGGTTGCGCGACAGGGTCAGCAGCCCGGCCACGGCGCCACGGCTCGCCCCCTCCGCCTCCCCCACCACGGCGCTGTTGTTGGCGGTCTGGAACAGGGCATAACCGGCGGTGAGCAGCAGGATGGGCAGCAGGTAGCCGAGGGGCCCGAGCGCCCTGTCCAGCAAGGCCAGCAAGACGGCGGCCACCACCATGAGTCCCAGGCCGAGGCGCACCACAGGGTTCGCCCCCACCCTGTCCACCAGCCAGCCGGCGGGCATGCCGGACAGCGCCGCCAGCAGGGGGCCCATGGAGATCATCAGCCCCACCGTCCCCATGTCGAGGGCAAAGGCGCCGTGCAGGTAGAAAGGACCGATCAGCAGCGTCGCCACCATGACGCTGGCCACCAGCGCACTGGCGATGATCCCGCCTCTTTGCCTGGGCGCCCCCAGCAACGCCAGGGGCAGCAGGGGGCGACGGGCGCCCGAGTCGGCACGCACGAAGAGCGCCATGGCGACGAGCGCTCCTATCCCCGGCCAGACCCCGAGTGGGCTGCCCCGGGTCAGTGCCAGCCCGTAGCAGAGCAGCGCCGTCACCAGCAGCAACAGACTGGTGAGCGGGAGGCCTCCCTCGGCAGAGCCCGCCTCATCCCGGGGCAGATCCCGCCAGGCACACCCCAGCGCCAGCAACGTCAGGGGGAGCAGCAGCAGGAAGGGAGCCTGCCAACCAAATCCGCCGATCAACAGGCCGCCAAAGGAGGGGCCGAGCGCCGTGCCGCAGGCCGACAGGGTGCCGAGCAATCCCATGCTCCAGCCCCGTTGGGCTGGCGGCACCAGCTCTCCTGCCATGGCCAGCGAGAGCACCAGCATGCAGGCCGCACCCGCCCCTTGCAGGGTGCGAGCGGCAATGAGCCAGCCAATGGAAGGGGCCAGGGCGCACAGCAGGGAAGCCAGCGCAAAGACCCCGGTCCCCCAGAGCAGCAGGCGACGCCGCCCCAGACGATCGCCAAGCCGGCCCGCCACCACCGTCAGACTGGTGATCCCAAGCAGGTAGGCCACCAGCACCCATTGCAGGCTGGCGAAGGGCACGCCGTAGTCCTGCCCCAGGGCAGGCAGCACCAGGTTGGCCATGCTGCCCGCCAGCATGGGCAGCAGGGTGGCGAGCCCGAGCCCCGCGAGACCAAGACGGCGCGTCACGGGAGGGGAAACAAGAAGTGGTGTGGACATGGCAGTCTCTCCGGCAAGTGATGATGCACCCAGGCTAGCGGGGGGGGGGATGACAAGGCGGAAGACGCACGGATTGCAGCTTATAGTTGCATCAGACGCCATATGAAGAGACGGCAGATCGCGTATCATGAAGGGGTCGGCCCGTCAGGCGCCGCCTGCGAGGAGACGACCATGACCCCGGATTTCAACCTGCTGATCACCCTGGATGCCCTGCTGGAAGAGGGCAGTGTGGCGGGCGCCGCCAGACGGCTAGGCCTGAGTGCTTCCGCCATGAGCCGGGCCCTGGCAAGGCTGCGTGAAACCACGGGGGATCCGCTGCTGGTGCGGGCGGGACGCGGCCTGATCCCCACCCCCCGGGCGCAGATCCTGCGGGATGAGGTTGCCCGCCTGGTTCAGGAGACCCGGGCCGTGCTGCGCCCCCAGCAGGAAGTAGACCCGGCGAGCCTGGAGCGCACCTTCCGCCTGCGATCCAGTGACGGCTTCGTGGAGGCGGTGGGCCCCGCCCTGCTGGCGCGCCTCGCCGTCGAGGCCCCCGGGGTGCGGCTCCACTTTCTGGCCAAACCCGACAAGGAGAGCGGCCCCCTGCGCCGTGGCGAGCTGGACTTCGAGACCGGAGTCATCGGCACCACCACGGCCCCTGAGCTGCGCACCCAGGCCCTGTTCCAGGACCACTTCGTCGCCGTGGTGCACCCGGACCACCCCCTCTGCGACGGCACCCTGACCGTGGCGCGCTATGCCGCCGCGCGCCACGTACTGGTCTCCCGCCGGAGCCAGCCTCACAGCCCCATCGACGAGATCCTCGCAGGCCAGGGGAAGAGACGCACCATCACCACCCTGATCCCCGGGTTTGCGACGGCGCTGGCCCTGGTCAGGGAGAGCAATCTGGTGGCGACGGTGCCGCACCTGCACTGCGCCAGCCTGCTCGGCGATCTGGTCACCCTGCCCCTGCCCTTCGCTCTGCCAGGGATCCGGGTCGCCCTGCTCTGGCACCCCAGTCAGGATGCCGATCCGGGCCACCGCTGGCTGCGCGCCCTGATACGGGACACCTGCGCCCGGCCCCCCTATCACGCCGGGGCCACCGACACCCCCTGATCCGGGTCAGGCAGCTCCCGGCTCCATCACAGGCCCCTTGTGGCCCGGGCGCCCGCACCCGGGACCTGAAGCGCCTGTCACCACCCCGTCACACCGACATGCCTGTGGCTTGGGCACAAGTGGTGGATCCTTCCCCCTGCCGGACGGGGATCACGGCCCCTCAGAGCGGGGCGGATCACATTGCGGGCAAAAAGATCCTGCCGCCCGCTTCCGCATTTTTTATACGGTCGTATAATTGCGTACAAAATGCATACACCAGGAGCACCAGCCAGATGCACCCCACCCGTCAGAAACTGCTCGATACCGGCCTCGCCATCGCCACCGACAAGGGGCTGCGCGGCCTGACGGTGCGCGAGCTGGCGGCAGCGGCCGAGGTGAACCTCGGCTCCTTCGTCTACCACTTCGGCAACCGCGACGCCTTTATCGACGAGCTGGTGGAGCTCTGGTACGCCCCCCTCTATGACGAGCTCAAGGCGGTGGCAGCCAAAGGCTCCTACCCCTCTGCCATCGCCATGTTCGAGGCCACCATGGAGGCGCTGATCGGTCTGGTGGCGCGCCAGCGCGGCTTCATCAACCACCTGTTTGGCGATGCGCTGGCGGGGGAAGGGGCGGCCCAGCGCTTTCTGCTCAGCCTGCCGCGCCGTCACCCCCTGCTGCTGATCGAACAGGTACGGATGGCACAGGCGGAAGGGTCGCTGGTCGCGGGTCACCCGCTCCAGCTGATGATCTTCATCATGGGGTCGGTCGGCCTGCCGCTGGTGATCGCAGGCAGCGGTCGTCAGCTCGGCTGGCTGCCCGAAGAGGCCGCCCCCTTTCTCAGCCAGATAGACAACCCCGAGGCCGCCAGACAGCGGCTGGTATGGGCACTGCGCGGCCTGCGCCCCACCGACATGAAAGAAGGAGAAACGGCATGAAACAACGCATCGCGATGCTAGCTCTGCTGCTGGCCGTTCTCGGTGGTGACCTCTGGCTGCAGAGCCATCCTCAAGGAGAAGCAGCATGAAACAACGCATTGCAATCGTGGCCCTGCTGCTAACCGTTATCGGCGGCTACCTCTGGTGGCAGGGGCGCCCAGCCGACGGCTCCATCCTCTACGGCAATGTCGACATTCGCGACGTCAATCTGGCCTTTCGGGTCGGCGGCCGCGTCGATCAGGTGCTGGTCGATGAGGGGGATAGGGTAAAAGCCGGTCAACTGCTGGCACGCCTCGATCCGGTTCCCCTCACCCACATCCGCGACAGCGCCCGCGCCAATCTGGCCGCACTCACCGCCGCCAACGCCTTGATCCACAAAGGCTATCGCAGCGAAGAGACCGACCGCGCCCGGGCCGCACTGGCCGCCGCCGAAGCCGCTGCGCTGGAAGCCGACCAGCAGTGGCGCCGCCAGAGCGCATTGGCCGCCACCGGCGCCATCTCCCGCGGTCAGCTCGATACTGCCCGCTCCCAGCGGGATCAGACCCAAGCGCAGGTGCGCTCGGCCCGCGAACAGCTCGCCCAGCTCGAAACCGGCTACCGCCCGGAGGAAATCGCCCAGTCCGATGCCCAGCTGGAAGGGGCCAAAGCGGCGCTCGCCAGTGCCGAACTGGCGCTGGCGGATGCCAGCCTGACCGCCCCCAGCGATGGCATCATCATCAGTCGCGCCATCGAGAACGGCAGCATGGTCCAGAGTGGAGCGACCGCCTTCAACCTCTCCCTGACCGCGCCGGTCTGGGTGCGCGCCTATGTGGAGGAGCCCTGGCTCGGCCACTTCCCGAGCGGCGCCAAAGTCACCCTCACCACCGACTCGCGGCCGGACAAGCCCTATCACGGGGTGGTGGGATTTGTCTCGCCCACCGCCGAGTTCACCCCGAAATCGGTGGAGACGCCTGACTTGCGCACTCACCTCGTCTACCGGCTGCGCATCGTGGTGCAGGACCCCGACCCGGCCCTGCGCCAGGGGATGCCGGTCACCGTCAGGCTGGCGCCATGAGCTGCGCCATCTCCCTTGAGGGACTCACCAAACGCTTTGGCGAGCGGGTCGCCCTCAACGCCATCTCGGCCACCATTCCGACCGGTGGCATCACCGGGCTGGTTGGCCCCGATGGCGCGGGCAAGAGCACTTTGCTGCGCCTGCTGGCCGGTCTGCTGATCCCCGAAGCGGGCACCATCCGGGTGCTGGGGCTGGATCCGGTGAGCGAGGGGGATCTGCTGCGCCAGCGCCTCGGCTACATGCCCCAGCAGTTCGGCCTCTACGAGGATCTCAGCGTGCTGGAGAACCTCACCCTCTACGCTGACTTGCGCGGCGTACTGGAGCCCGAACGCACGCCCACCTTCGCGCGGCTGCTCGCTTTCACCGATCTCGCCCGCTTCACCGCAAGGCCGGCGGGCAAGCTCTCTGGCGGGATGAAGCAGAAACTCGGGCTGGCCTGCGCCCTGCTCGGCACCCCGGATGTGCTGCTGCTCGACGAACCGGGGGTCGGAGTCGATCCCATCTCCCGCCGCGCCCTCTGGCAGATGGTGCGCGAGCTGGCAAAAGGGGGGATGACGGTGCTCTGGAGTACCGCCTATCTCGATGAGGCGGAGCTGTGCGACCACGTGCTGCTGATGGCGGATGGCGAGGTGCGCACCAGCGGCACCCCGGCCGATCTGATGGGAGCCATGGCCAGCCGCTGCTGGCTGCTGGAGGCGGGGCAACTGGATGGCCGCGAGCGGCGCGCCCTGCTGCGCCGGGCACTGGCTCACCCGGCGGTGATGGATGGCGCGGTGGCGGGGGAGCGGGTTCGCCTGCTGCTGCACCCGGGCATGACGCCCCCGCCGCTCCCGGAGCTGCATCTTGCCAACGGCGCCTTTCAACCGGCCCAGCCCCGGCTGGAGGATGCCTTTATCGACCTGCTCGGCGGCGGCCCCGGCGGGGAGTCGAGTCTGGCGGCGGGGATGCGGGAAGCGGAACTGCCGCAGGGGGTCTCCCCCGAGGCGGTGATCGAGGCGCGCCACCTCACCAAGCGCTTCGGCGATTTTGCCGCCACCGATGATGTCAGCTTTGCGGTGCGCCGCGGCGAGATCTTCGGCCTGCTCGGCCCCAACGGGGCGGGCAAGTCCACCACCTTCAAGATGGAGTGCGGCCTGCTGCGCCCGAGCGAGGGGCAGGCGCTGGTGACCGGCATCGATCTGGCCCACAGCCCCTCGGCAGCGCGCCAGCGCCTCGGCTACATGGCGCAGAAGTTCTCCCTCTACAAGCAGCTCACCGTGGCCCAGAACCTCTCCTTCTTCGCCGGTATCTACGGCTTGTTCGGCCGCCACCAGCAGACGCGGATCGATGCCATGGTGACTGCCTTTGCCCTCGCCCCCTGGCTCGATCAGAAGGCGGAATCCCTGCCGCTCGGCCTGCGCCAGCGCTTATCGCTGGCCTGCGCCCTGCTGCACGAGCCGCCGCTGCTGTTCCTCGACGAGCCCACCTCCGGGGTCGATCCGGTGACCCGGCGCGAGTTCTGGTCGCACATCAACGCGCTGGCCGACCACGGCGTCACCGTGCTGGTCACCACCCACTTTATGGATGAGGCGGAGTATTGCGACCGCATTGCCCTCATCTATCGCGGCAAGCTGCTGGCCCTCGGCACCCCGGACGATCTCAAGGGGCTGGCCGCCAAAGAGGCGGCGACCTCTTTGCCAACCGGCTCCTTGCCGACCTGTTCTTTGCCAACAATGGAAGAGGCCTTTATCACCCTGGTCGAGCGGGCCAGCGAGGAGGAAGCATGAGCATCAACCGTCGGCGACTGCTGGCCCTCTGCCGCAAGGAGACGCTGCAAATCGTCCGTGACCCGAGCAGCATCCTCATCGCCTTCATCATGCCGGTGGTACTGCTGGTGGTAATGGGTTACGCCATCAATCTGGATGTGGACCATCTGCGCCTCGGCATCTGGCGCACCGACAGCGGCGCCCCGGCGGTGCGGCTGGAGCAGGCCCTGCGCGGCTCTACCGCGCTGGAGATCCACAGCGGCCCGAGCAAGGAGTCCCTGCTCGCCACTCTGGCCCGTGGCGAGATCCGCGGCCTGCTGGTAATCGACGACGGCTTCTCCCGCGCGCTGGCCGGTCAGGGTAATGGCACGCCACAGGCGCTGCTGCTGACCGACGGCTCCGAGCCCAACACCGCCAACTTCGTCACCAACTATGTGCAGGGGATCTGGCAGGGGTGGCTCGCGGGCGAAGGGGTCGCCATGCCCGTGTCGATAGAGAGCAGCGCCTGGTTCAACCCGGCGCTGGTGAGCCGCAACTTTCTGGTGCCGGGCTCCATTGCGGTGGTAATGACCATCATTGGGGCCCTGCTCACCTCGCTGGTGGTGGCGCGGGAGTGGGAGCGCGGCACCATGGAGGCGCTGCTCGCCACCCCGGTCACCAAGGGGGAGCTGCTGCTCTCCAAGCTGCTGCCCTACTATGGCCTTGGCATCATCGCCATGCTGCTCTGCCTGCTCTTCTCGGTGGCGGTGATGGCGGTGCCGTGGCGCGGCTCCCTGCTGCTGCTCTTTCTGGTCACCAGCGTCTTTCTCGGCAGCGCCCTCGGGCTCGGGCTGTTCCTCTCTACCGTGATGCGCAGCCAGTTCAATGCCGCGCAGGCGGCGCTGATCGCCGCCTTTTTGCCCGCCGTGATGCTGTCGGGCTTCGTGTTCGAGATCGCCAGCATGCCGCCTTGGCTTCGGGCCATCACCCACCTCATTCCGGCCCGCTACTTCGCGAGCTCCCTGCAGACCCTCTATCAGGCGGGCAGCGTCTTCTCGATCCTGCTGGTCAACGGTTTCTGTCTGCTGCTGCTGGCGGGTTTCTGGCTAGCCCTGACCGCCCGCAAGACGCGGCGCACCCTGGAGTAACCCATGCTGATCCGACTCTGGTGGCTGATCCGAAAAGAGCTGCAGGCCCTGATGGGCAATACTCAGGGGCGCTTTCTGCTCATCATGCCGGTGCTGCTGCAAACCGCCCTCTTCCCGTTCGCCGCCACTCTGGAGGTGACCGGCAACACGCTGGCCATCTACAACCAGGATGGCGGTGCCCAGAGCCGCGAGCTGCTGGAGCGCCTCACCCATATGCCCGCCTTCACCACCATCATCCCGGTGCAAGGCGAGGCGGGCATGACCGCGGCCATCACCGGGCAACAGGCACTGCTCGGGCTGATTATTCCGGGGGATTTTTCGCGCCGATTGGCGCGGGGCGAACCGGCCAAGGTGCAGCTGATTATCGATGGCCGCCGCTCCAACGGTGGTCAGGTGGCGGCGGGCTACATCAGTCAGGTGATCGCCCGCTGGCAAAGTGAGGGCAAGGGGCAACCCGAGCTGGCGGTACGCAACCTCTACAACCCCAACGTCGAGTTCCACTGGCATATCCTGCCTGCACTGGTAGCTATCATCACCACCACCGGCTGCCTGATTGTCACCGCCCTCTCGGTCGCGCGGGAGCGTGAGGAGGGCACCTTCGATCAGCTGCTGGTCTCCCCCCTCACCGCAGGCTGGATCATGGCGGGCAAGGCGGTGCCCGGCATCATGGTGGCGGTGGGACAAGGGTGCATAGTCGCGCTGGCCGCCCGTTTTGTCTTTCACCTCCCCTTTGCCGGCAGCCTCAGCCTGCTGATGGCGGGCATGGTCTGCTACGGGCTGGCACTGGCCGGGATCGGGCTCTTCATCTCGTCGTTCTGCTCGACCCAGCAGCAGGCCTTTCTCGGGGTCTTCTCCTTCACCGTCCCGGCGGTGATCCTCTCGGGCTATATCTCGCCGGTGGAGAACATGCCCCAGGTGTTCCAGTGGCTGGCGGCCATCGACCCCCTCACCCACTTCATCGTGCTGCTCAAGGGGGTCTTCCTCAAGGGGTTCGACTGGTCGGCCGCCTGGCCCCTGCTCTGGCCGCTGCTCGCCATCGCCGGCGTCACCCTGTCGCTGGCGCTCGCCATGTTCCGCCGCCATATTGCCTGACGCGCCACCTTGTTCAGCTGATGCCGGTCTCGCCCTGTGCGAGACCGGCCTTTTTCCGACATAAGTTTTCACTCCCCGGCAGTTGGTAAACCGGGCTTACCCTCCACCATCCCTCACCCCGAGCTAACGCAGAAATCATTAACTGGTATACCTATTTTTGTATAGTACTGAATTTTCTCGAATTACCCCTGAGGAGATATATAAATAGACACTTGATTTGCATCAATCGCCCACCCCTGCCGACTGGGTAGCCTAGCCCCAGAATGATGTTTTATTACTCCAAACTTGAGGCAACTATGAGCAAAGTCAGACTGGTCGTTGTGGGCAACGGCATGGTGGGGCACCGCTTCATCGAAGAGCTGATCGAGCGGGCCGATCCGGGCCGCTACGAGATCACCGTCTTCGGTGCAGAACCCCGTCCCGCCTACGATCGTGTCCATCTCTCCTCCTACTTCTCCCATCACACCAGCGAAGATCTCTCCCTCGTCAAACCCGGCTTCTACGACAAGCACGGCATCCGCCTGCTGCTCGGCGAAGCGGTGAAAAAAATCGACAGGGCCAACCGCGAAGTGCATTCCAACAAGGGCACAGTGGTCGAGTACGACAAGCTGGTGCTGGCCACCGGCTCCTACCCCTGGGTGCCGCCCATTGCGGGCAGTCAGCACCACGAGTGCTTCGTCTATCGCACCATCGAGGATCTGAAAGCCATCCGCAGCGCCGCCAAGAGCGGCAAGAGCGGGGTGGTGATCGGGGGCGGTCTGCTTGGCCTCGAAGCCGCCGGCGCCCTCAAGGCGCTGGGTCTCGAGACCCATGTGGTGGAGTTTGCTCCTGTGCTGATGGCCGAGCAGCTCGACGGTCAGGGCGGCCAGCTGCTGCGCCGCAAGATTGAATCCATGGGCGTGCAGGTACACACCAGCAAGAGCACCAGCGAGATCCTGATGCATGGCGGCGAGCAGGCGAAACACCGCCTCGCCTTTGCCGACGGCAGCCAGCTGGAAGTGGATGTGGTGGTCTTCTCCACCGGCATTCGCCCGCAAGATACCCTGGGCCGTTACGGTGATCTCGCCATCGCCGACCGTGGCGGCATCGTCATCGACGATCACTGCCTCACCTCCGACCCCGACATCTATGCCATCGGCGAGTGCGCCGCCTGGCAGGGCCGCTTCTTCGGGCTGGTGGCACCGGGCTACAAGATGGCCCAGATCACCGTCGACCATCTGCTCGGCGGCGACAGCCGCTTCGAAGGGGCAGACATGAGCGCCAAGCTCAAGCTGCTCGGCGTCTCCGTCGGCTCCATCGGTGATGCCCACGGCCGCACCCCGGGCAGCCACAGCTATGTGTTCCAGGATGATCAGGCCGGCGTCTACAAGAAGATCGTGGTGAGCGAAGACAACAGCCGCCTGCTTGGCGCCGTGCTGGTGGGTGACGTGGATGACTACGGCAACCTGCTGCAGATGATGCTCAACGCCCTGCCGCTGCCGAGCCACCCGGATACCCTGATCCTGCCCGCCTACGCCGGTGCCAAACCGACGTTGGGGGTGGATGCCCTGCCGGAGAGCGCCCAGATCTGCTCCTGCTTCGACGTCTCCAAGGGTGACATCGCCAAGGCGGTGGCCGAGGGCCACACCACCCTGGCCGCCATCAAGCAGCACACCAAGGCCGGTACCGGCTGCGGCGGCTGCGTGCCCCTCATCAGCCAGGTGCTCAACGCCGAATTGGTGAAACAGGGCATCGAGGTCAACAACCACCTCTGCGCCCACTTCCCCCACTCCCGTCAGGAGCTGTTCCATCTGGTCAAGGTGGAAGGGATCAAGAGCTTCGACGAGCTGCTGGCCAAGCATGGTCACGGCTATGGCTGCGAGGTGTGCAAGCCCACGGTCGGCTCCATCCTCGCCTCCTGCTGGAACGGCTATGTGCTGAGCCCGCTCAACACCCCGCTGCAGGACACCAACGACATCTTCCTCGGCAACATGCAGAAGGACGGCAGCTACTCCGTCATCCCGCGCATGGCCGGTGGTGAGGTGACCCCGGAAGGCTTGCTGGCGGTGGCCGAAGTGGCCCGCGACTACAAGCTCTACACCAAGATCACCGGCGCCCAGCGCATCGGCCTGTTCGGGGCCCAGAAGGATGATCTGCCCGCCATCTGGCGCAAGCTGCTGGCGGCGGGTTTCGAGACCGGTCAGGCCTACGCCAAGGCGCTGCGCATGGCCAAGACCTGCGTCGGCAGCACCTGGTGCCGCTTCGGCGTGCAGGACAGCGTCGGCCTCGGGGTCTTCCTCGAGAACCGCTACAAGGGCATTCGTACCCCCCACAAGATGAAGTTCGGCGTCTCCGGCTGCACCCGTGAATGTGCGGAAGCACAGGGCAAGGATGTCGGCATCATCGCCACCGACGCGGGCTGGAACCTCTATGTAGGCGGCAACGGCGGCATGAAACCGCGCCACGCCGATCTGCTGGCGTCTGACCTCGACCGCGAGACCCTGATCAAGCTGATCGACCGCTTTATGATGTTTTACGTCACCAGCGCCGACAAACTGCAGCGCACCTCGGTCTGGCTCGGCAACCTGGAAGGGGGCGTCGACTATCTGCGCGAGGTGATCGTCGATGACAAGCTGGGGCTGGCCGAGACGCTGGAACGCGATATCCAGACCCTCATCGACAGCTACGAGTGCGAATGGTCGCGCACCCTCAACGAAGAGGAAGCGCTCAAGCGTTTCAGCCACTTCATCAACAGCGACAAGCGCGATCCGGACGTCCAGTTCGTCAGCGAACGCGACCAGCACCGACCGGCGACCCCGGCCGAGCGCATCCCCGTCTACCAGATCGAGGTGGAGACCAAATGATGAAATTAGCCTGCCAACTCAATGACATTTTCCCAGGCACCGGGGTTTGCGCCCTGATCGAAGGTCGCCAGATCGCCCTGTTCCGCCCGAGCGCGGCGGCCGAGGTGTTCGCCATCGACAACCGGGACCCCTTCTTCGCCGCCAACGTGCTGTCGCGGGGCCTGATCTGCGAGCACGACGGCGAGCTCTGGGTCGCCAGCCCGCTCAAGAAGCAGCGCTTTCGCCTGAGCGACGGCCACTGTTTCGACAACCCCGTCATGTCGGTGCAGAGCTACCCCGTTGAAGTGCGCGACCAGCAGGTCTGGGTCGCCGTCTAACACCAGATCCCACCCCGGCCCTCCCCTTCACAGGGGAGGGAGCAAAAAGCCCCTCCCCCTTGACAAGGGGGAGGCAGGGAGGGGGTTAAAAAACAGTCAGGGCTGCCCGCGGGCGGCCCTCTTGAAGGAAACAAAGATGTATACCGAAACCATCAACAAGTGCGCCGCCAACGCGGCCCGCATCAATCGCTTCGAGCGCAGCGACAAGCTCGGCTTCTGGCTCAGCTCGGCCATGGCGGGGGCCTATGTTGGCCTTGGCATCATCCTCATCTTCACCCTGGGCAACCTGGTGGATCCCGCCATCCGTCCGCTGGTGATGTGGGCCACCTTCGGCATCGCCCTGACCTTAGTTGTCATCGCCGGCTCCGAGCTGTTCACCGGCCACACCATGTTCCTCACCTTCGGGGTGAAGACGGGCAAGATCACCATGGCCGACCTGCTGCGTATCCTGCCGCAGACCTGGGCCGGCAACCTGATTGGCTCCATTGTGGTGGCGCTCATCTACTCCTACGGCGGCAGCCTGCTACCGGATGCGGGCAGTCTGGCCCACAAGGTGGCGCTGGCCAAGACCCAGGCACCTGCCTTGACCCTGTTCATGAAGGGCGTGCTGTGCAACTGGCTGGTCTGCCTCGCCATCTGGATGGCGCTGCGCACCGAAGGGGCCGCCAAGTTCATCGCCATCTGGTGGTGTCTGCTGGCCTTTATCGCCTCCGGCTACGAGCACTCCATCGCCAACATGACCCTGTTCGCCCTCTCCTGGTTCGGTGCCCATTCCGAGGCCTACACCCTGGGCGGCATCGGCCACAACCTGCTGTGGGTGACCCTGGGCAACACCGTCTCCGGTGCCCTCTTCATGGGCCTCGGCTACTGGTATGCCACTCCCAAGGCTGAGCGCCCGGTCGCGGTGAGCGAGACCACCAGCACCGCCAGCCAGACCCGAACCGCCTGATCAGGAGGCCCCATGGACTACTTGCCCATCTTTTGCCGACTCGACAACAAACCCGTGCTGCTGGTCGGCGGCGGCGAGGTGGCGGAGCGCAAGGCGCGCCTGCTGCTGGATGCCGGTGCCCAGCTCACCGTGGTCGCGCCCGATCTCGACCCAGAGCTGGCGGAGCTGGCTGCCAACGGGAGCATCGAGTGGCTGGCCGGTGAATTCGCGCCGCAGCAACTGGCGGGCAAGTGGCTGGTGGTGGCCGCCACCGATCGGCGCGAGGTGAATGCCCTGGTCTACCAGAGCGCCAATCAGGCGCGGATCTTTGCCAACGTGGTGGATGACCCGAAACGCTCCAGCTTCATCATGCCGTCGATCATCGACCGCTCGCCGCTGATGGTGGCCATCTCCTCCGGCGGCAAGGCCCCGGTGCTGGCCCGCTTGCTGCGGGAAAAACTCGAAGCCCTGCTGCCGCAGCATCTGGGTGCCGTCGCGGCCTTCGCCGGCAGCCTGCGGGAGCGGGTCAAGGCCCGCTTCGCCAACATGGGCGAGCGGCGCCGCTTCTGGGAACGGCTGCTCGGGGCGGATCGGCTCGGTCAGGCGCTGGCACGGGGCGATAGCGCCTCTGCCAATCAGCTGGCCGACAACCTGTTTGCCGATGAAAGCCAGACCGGTGGCGAAGTGGTGCTGGTGGGGGCTGGCCCCGGCGATCCGGGTCTGCTCACCCTGCACGCCCTGCGCCAGATGCAGCAGGCCGACGTGGTGGTCTATGACCGGCTGGTCTCGGACGAGGTGATGGCACTGGTGCGCCGCGACGCCAAGCGCATCTTCGTCGGCAAGCAGGCGGGCAACCACTGCGTACCGCAGGAGGGGATCAACCAGCTCTTGCTGGAAGAGGCGAAGAAGGGCCAGCGGGTGGTGCGGCTGAAGGGGGGTGACCCCTTTATCTTCGGCCGTGGTGGCGAGGAGCTGGAGACGCTGGTCGGCAGCGGCATCGGTTTTCAGGTGGTGCCGGGGATCACCGCTGCCAGCGGCTGCGCGGCCTACGCCGGTATTCCGCTGACCCACCGCGACCACGCCCAGAGCGTCCGCTTCGTCACCGCCCACGGCAAGGGGGGCGCCCGGGATCTCGACTGGCCGCTGCTGGCCAAGGACAAACAGACGCTGGTGTTCTATATGGGGCTCTCATCCTGCGCCACCATCCGCGAGCAACTGCTGGCCCACGGCAAGGCGGGCCACACCCCGGTGGCGCTAATCGAGCGCGGCACCCAGCCAAGCCAGCGGGTCATTCGCGGTACCCTCGATCAGTTGCCCGCGCTGGCTGTGGGGGTCGAGAGCCCGGCCCTCATCATGGTGGGATCTGTGGTGACCCTAGCGGACCAGCTCGCCTGGTTCGGGCAAGGAGGCGCCACAGACGCGGCCCTGGCTTCGGCCTGATCGCTGCATCCATTCCAACGCCACCCTCGGGTGGCGTTTCTTTTTCTGCATTTACTGTCATAACCTCTTGTTTTGAGTCTGGTATCCTATGGGGACTGTCCGCCGGATCACCGAATTCAGGAATTCTGCTTCATGTCCCTCCCCCCCAAGAACAGCGCCAAACAGCGTGAACACGACAGAGCCCGCATCCTCACGCTGCTGCTGGCTGATGATGCCCTCACCGAGAGCCTGCTCGACCCGCAAGGGGAGCAGGACGCAGCGCTTCGGGACCAGACCAGCGAGCTGACCCGGCTGGTCAACAGCCTGCCCGCCGCCGATATCGCCGATGCGCTGGAATCCCTGCCGCCGGACGAGCGCCACGTGCTGTGGCAGCAGGTGGATGCAGACAAGCACGGCCAGATCCTGGTGGAAGCGTCGGAGACGGTGTGGGACAGCCTCATCAGCGGCATGAGCGACAAGGAGCTGCTGCACGCCCTGAGCACCCTCGACATCGACGACCAGATCTACCTGGGCCAGCACCTTCCCCGCAACCTGATGGGGCGGCTGCTCACCTCCATGGCGCCGGTGGACAGGGACAAGGTGCGGGAGGTGATCCGCTACGGCAAGCACACGGTCGGCGCCATGATGGACTTCGAGCTCATCACGGTGCGGCCCGACGTGACCCTGGCCACCGTCCAGCGCTATCTGCGCCTGCGCGGCCAGATCCCCGCCAACACCGACAAGCTGTTCGTCACCGATCGGCGCAACCGGCTGCAGGGGGAGCTGCCCCTCACCGCCGTGCTGCTGCACAAGCCCGAGACCCTGGTGAGCGACGCGATGGAGAAGGATCCGGTCACCTTCGATCCGGAAGACAACGACGAGGCCGCCGCCCGCACCTTCGAGCGGGACGACCTGGTCTCCGCCGCCGTGGTGGATGCAAGGGGCAAGCTGATGGGCCGGCTCACCGTCGCCGAGGTGGTGGACCTGGTCTATGAGGAGAGCGACACCGACCTGCGCCGCATGGGGGGGATCAGCGAGGAAGAAGACGTCTTCGCCCCCGTCTCCAAGGCGGTCAAGACCCGCTGGGCCTGGCTCGCCATCAACCTCTGCACCGCCTTCGTTGCATCGCGGGTGATCGGCCTGTTCGAGCACACCATCTCCCAGCTGGTGGCGCTGGCGGCGCTGATGCCCATCGTCGCGGGGATCGGCGGCAACACCGGCAACCAGACCATCACCATGATAGTGCGGGCGCTGGCGCTGCAGCATATCCAGACCGGCAACGTCTCCTTCCTGCTGTGGCGCGAGCTGGGGGTGGCCCTGATCAACGGCCTGGTGTGGGGCGGCATCATGGGCATCGCCACCTTCCTACTCTATCAGGATGCGGCGCTGGGAGGCGTGATGACGCTCGCCATGATCCTCAACCTGCTGGTGGCGGCGCTGATGGGGGTCATCATCCCCATGACCATGAGTCGGCTGGGGCGCGACCCGGCGGTGGGGGCCAGCGTGATGATCACCGCCATCACCGACACCGGCGGCTTCTTCATCTTCCTGGGGCTGGCGACCCTGTTCCTGCTCTAGGGCCCAAGGCTGACCGTCTGCGGCTCCTGCCATGACACGGGGCCGCTTTCGCGCAAAAACGGCATTTCACGCCACTGGGCAAGGAATAGTCGTTGAAATGCCAACCCCACTCCTTATACTGGATCCACCTGTTTCCAGCGGTGGATCTGACACAATGGAATACAACACTTCAGAACTGTGCGACATCTATCAGGACATGGTGGATGTGCTCGAACCCATGCTCTGCTCCTTCGGCGGCCGCGCCTCTTTCGGCGGCGTCATCACCACGGTCAAGTGCTTCGAATCGAACGGTCTTATCCGTGAACTGGTCAAGGAGAACGGCGTTGGTCGCGTGCTGTTGATCGACGGTGGCGGCTCCATGCGTCGTGCCCTGATCGACAGCGAGATCGCCACCACGGCGGCGGAAAATGAGTGGGAAGGGATCGTCTGCTACGGTTGCGTCCGTGAGGTCGATATCCTGGAAGATCTCGACATCGGCATTCAGGCCCTGGCGGCCATTCCGGTGGGCGCCGACAGCAAGGATATCGGGGAAACCGATCTGCCGGTCAACTTCGGCGGCGTCACCTTCCTGCCGGATGACCACCTCTATGCCGATACCACTGGGGTGATCCTCTCCCCCGATGCCCTCGACATCGAGTAAACAGCGCTGAGTGAAAATGGGAGCCCTGGCTCCCATTTTTTATGCCCGCTGATGGCGGAAAAGACGCAAAAAAAGAGGGCCAGTAAACTACTGGCCCCTTAACTGGAAGCAATGTGAGCAATGTCGTGCCTTCACAAGAAGTCCATCACGTTGGAACAAATGAAGTCTTTCCCGGAAAACAAGTTAACAATAATCATTCTCATTTAACTGTGCAAGCCTTATTTGCGAAGATCGCAAAAAAATTGACCACCCATGGGGGTAGTCAATCTCATCAGGCTTGTCGCGTAGCAGCTTGCAGGCCAGCCAATCCGGCCTCCCCCACCAGCTTGCGGCTGAGATAGCGCAGCAGCACACCGTAAAGCGGCACAAACAACCCCAGACTTATCAGCAATTTGAATACGTAATCCACGGTCGCGATCTCGACCCAGTGCTCGGCCATGAAGGGATCCGTGCTGCGCCAGAAGGCGATGCTGAAGAAGGCGATGGTATCCACCAGATTGCCGAACAGGGTGGAGGCCGCCGGTGCCACCCACCAGGCTTTCAGCAGGCGCAGGCGGTTGAACACCACCACGTCCATGAACTGGCCCACCAGATAGGCCATAAAGCTGGCTAACGCGATCCGGGCAACAAAGAGATTGAACTCGGCCAGATTGCCCACCCCCTGGAAGCTCCCTTCGAAAAAGAGCACCGAGAGCACGTAGGACACGGTCAATGCCGGCAGCATCACGGTCTGGATGATCTTGCGCGCCAGGCCTGCGCCGAAGATCCGCACCGTCAGATCGGTGGCCAGGAAAATGAACGGGAAGCTGAAGGCACCCCAGGTGGTGTGGAAGCCAAAGATGGTGATCGGCAGCTGCACCAAGTAGTTGCTGCTGGCAATGATCAGGATGTGGAACAACGAGAGACGCATCAGTGCCGTCTGGTACTGAGCCGGAGTCAGGTTCATATTGTGACCTTTTTGGTTAATGGGGTTAGGGAACCCATATCGCCACCATGGCGATAATCAAGGGGCGAGATTATACGCCCCAAAATTGATAGTTCAATCTTTATGTGGTTATCTCAAGGGATTGACTCGCATCGCACGCCAAGCTCACTCCCGGGACTGCCGAGCCAGCCAGAGCAGCGCCTCCGCGTCGTCCGGCTGCACCGCCGCCAGCCAGCAGCCGCTGTAATGCTCGTACTCGAGCCGAAAGCGGCTGCCTTCAAACTCCAGCAGCCAGCTGTGGCGATCCGCCCCCCACTCCCGCTCGAGGGCCGCCAGCTCCCACTCCTGCAACAGGGCCTCGGCCAGAGTCGGGAAGCTGTCCCAGTCAAGGCCCGGGCAGGTCAGCATCACCACCCCGGCTTCCCTGTCTGTCTGCGTGATACGCCAGTTCATCTGTGGTTCCTCAACTGCTGCACGAGAGCTCGCCCCCGCAATACCAGCCCGGATGCGGAGTGGCGAGATCCTCGTATGCCGGTTGCTCATCATAGGGATGCTGCAGGGCCGCAAACAGCCGCTCGAACGGCGCCATGTCGCCCTGCTCTGCCGCCTCGATCACCTGCTGGGCCAGCGCGTTGCGCAGCACATACTTGGGATTGACTGCATCCATCTGCCCCTTGCGCACGCCATCCTCGCTCCCTTCCCGGGCGAGGCGTGCCCGATAGACCTCAAGCCACCCCTGCCAGACGGCAGGATCCGGCAACAGGGCCAGCAGGCTGGCGGGCCACGCTCCCTCTCGCGTCACCTCACCGAGACGTCGCAGGAAGAGGTGGTAATCCACCTTGTGCGCCGCCAGCAGCCGGAACAACTCGCGGAACAGCGCCGGATCCTCCTCTTCCCACACCGCCAGCCCCAGCTTGGCGCGCATCAGCTCGGAGTAGTGCAACATCAGCTGGTGCTCGTACTGGGCCAGGGCCGACGCGAGCGCGTCGCCATCCACATGGCCGGCCAGCGCCTGTGCCAGCTTCTGCAGGTTCCAGTATCCGACCGCAGGCTGCTGATCCAGCGCATAGCGACCATCCGGATCCGAGTGGTTGCAGACGAAGTCCGGCACATAAGCGTCGATGAAACCGTAGGGGCCGTAATCCAGGGTCAGCCCGAGCAGGGACATGTTGTCGGTGTTCATCACCCCGTGACAGAACCCCGCCGCCTGCCACTTGGCGATGAGCCGCGCGGTGCGGCGCACTACTTCGGCAAACAGCTCGGCGCCATCGGCCAGCTCGGGGAAGTGGTAACGCCGCACATAGTCGATGAGGGCCGGGATCTTCTCCCCCTGCCCGCTCCAGGCGAAATACTCGAAATGACCGAAGCGCAGATGGCTCGGCGCGGTGCGCAGCACGGTCGCCCCGCTCTCCACCTGCTCCCGGTAGACAGGCTCGTCACTGCCCAGCAGCACCAGAGCCCGGGTGGTGGGAATGCCGAGGGCATGCAGCGCCTCGGAAGCCAGGTACTCGCGAATGCTGGATCGCAGCACGGCACGGCCGTCGCCGAAGCGGGAGAATGGCGTCTTGCCCGCCCCTTTGAGGTGCAGGTCCCAGCGGCTGCCATCAGGCGCCAGCTGCTCCCCCAGCAGCAGGGCGCGGCCATCCCCGAGACGCGGGCTGTAGCCGCCGAACTGGTGGCCCGCATAGACCTGAGCCACCGGCTGCATGCCCGGCAGGGGCTGCCCCTGGCCGCAACAAGCGAGCCACTGCGCCTCGCTCACCTCCCCGAGCCCCAGCTCCCCAAGCAGCGCACGGTTCAGATGCAGCAATCTGGGGCCATGCAGCGGCTGCGGGGCAACAGGCTCGCAAGCCCAGGGGAGTTCGGTGGCAAAAGTGTTGATCAACTTCATGGTGATGGGGGTTGTCCCTGCGTATGCTCGTGTCACTCTTTATACCGCCGTCGGCTCGTCGAGGCTAACAGGCGATCACGATTATTCATTTCAAGGAGAAGACGATGCAAAAGTGGGTCTATACCCTGCCCCTGCTGGCGCTTGCCTGGGGCCATCAGGCCAAGGCGGCCGACATAGACGCAGGCAAGGCCAAATCCGTGGTCTGTGCCGCCTGTCATGGCGCGGATGGCAAGGCGAGCGTCCCGACCTACCCCCACCTCGCGGGCCAGAACCAGGCCTATTTGCTCAAGCAGATGAAAGCGTTCAAGGAGGGTTCCCGTACCGAGCCGCTGATGGTTCCCTTCATGGCGATGCTGACCGAGGCGGACATGGAGAATCTGGCGGCCTATTACGCCAACCTCAAATAATGCATGGCGCCGATCAACGGGCGCCTTTTCACTGTGTGTTGTGCCAGCCTACCGGCCTGGGCCTGCTGCGGTCGATGACAAGGTCTACCAGGGCCGACCCTACCGGCGGCAGTAGTCGATGATCAGGTCCATAAAGGCCTCACCGAAGCGCTCCAGCTTGCGGTGACCGACACCGTTGACCGCCAGCATTTCCTCCTCGGTCATCGGCATGAGCTGTGCCATCTCCACCAGGGTGGCGTCGTTGAACACCACATAGGGCGGCACCTCTTCATCCTCGGCGATCTGCTTGCGCAGGGCGCGCAGCTCCTTGAACAGCCGCTTGTCATAGTTGGCGTTGTCGAGCAGGCCGTTGCGCTTCTCCTTGCGACTGGAGATGGGCTGCAGGCGGGGGACTGCCAGTTCAAGCTTCATCTCGCCACGCAGCACGGGTCGAGCCGCTTCGGTCAGCTGCAACACCAGATTGCGGGTGATGTTCTGGGTCAGCAACCCCTTGTGGATCAGCTGGCGGATGACGCTCATCCAGTATTCGTGGCTCTGATCCTTGCCGATGCCGTAGGTCGACAGCTTGTCGTGACCGTGATCCTTGATGCGCTGGTTCAGCGATCCGCGCAGCACCTCCACCACATAACCCACCCCGAAATTCTGTCCCACCCGCCAGACGCAGGAGAGCGCCTTCTGGGCATCTTCGGTGCCGTCATAACTCTGGGGCGGATCGAGGCAGATGTCGCAGTTGCCGCACGGCTTGTCGTTGTACTCGCCGAAGTAGTTGAGCAGCACCTGACGGCGGCAAGTCTGCGCCTCGGCGAAGGCCGCCATCACGTTGAGCTTGTACTGCTCCACCTGCAACTGCTGTGGGTTTTCGATGTTGTCGAGCAGCCGGCGAACCCGACCGATGTCGGCGGGATCGTAGAGCAGCAGCGCCTCGGCCGGGGTGCCGTCGCGCCCGGCACGGCCGGTTTCCTGATAGTAGGATTCGATGTTCTTCGGAATGTCGTAGTGCACCACGAAGCGCACGTTGGGCTTGTCGATGCCCATGCCGAACGCCACCGTCGCCACCACGATCTCGATGTCATCCTTGAGGAAGGCCTCCTGGGTCTGCTGACGCAGCTCCAGCGGCAGACCGGCATGATAGGGTGCCGCCTTGCAGCCGTGACGGGATAGCCGCTCGGCCACCTCCTCCACCCGATTGCGGCTGGAGCAGTAGACGATGCCGCAGTTGCCCTTCTGGCTCTGCACGTAGCGCAGCAGCTGCTCCGCCGCCTTGAACTTTTCCACCAGGCTGTAGCGGATATTGGGCCGATCGAAGCTGGCGGTGTGGATGAAGGGATCGTTCAGTTCCAGCCGGTGCAGCATGTCGCAGCGGGTCGCCTCGTCGGCGGTGGCGGTGAGCGCTACCACCGGCACCTGGGGGAACCACTGCTTGAGCCGTCCCAGCGCCGCGTATTCCGGCCGAAAATCGTGCCCCCACTGGGAGACGCAGTGGGCCTCGTCGATGGCGAACAGGCCGAGGGGCAGCTCCGCCAACCGGTCCATGAACTCGTGCTGCAGCAAACGCTCGGGGGAAACATAAACCAGCTTGATCTCGCCCCGGCGCATGGCGGCGAAGTTCTGGATCATCTCTTCCCGGCTCAGTGCCGAGTTGATGTAGACCGCCGCCACGCCGTTGGCGCGCAGGGTGTCGACCTGATCCTTCATCAGCGAGATGAGGGGGGAGACCACCACACCGAGCCCGGGTCGCAGCAGCGCCGGGATCTGGTAGCAAAGCGACTTGCCGCCGCCGGTGGGTTTGAGCACCAGGGCATCGCGCCCCGCCACTATCTGCTCGATGATCTCGAGCTGGCCCGGCCGAAACTGCTGATAGCCAAACACCGCCTGCAACAGGGCAAGGGGATTCTCTGGCTGAGGGTCAGGCAGGGTTTCGGCAATGACGGTCATGGGCTCTCCTTTGGGGTCGCCATTCTAAAGCAGCCGCCGCCCACAATAAACCTGCCATTGCGAGTGTTAAGGAAGTGTTGCAGACTGGCTGGAGTTTTTACTCGGCTTTGATGAAAGGGCGGACTGAAGGAATGAAACAGATGCTCAAGAAGATGGCGCTCAGTGGCATAGCCAACCTGTTCGCCGAGAGGATGCCCTTCAACAAGCTGATCGGCATGCAAGTCACCCACTACGACTTCGACAAGGTGGAGTTGCGCATCAAGATGGAACAGAAGCTCATCGGCAACCCTTTCCACAACATACTGCACGGCGGCGTCACCGCCAGCCTGCTCGATGTGGCGGGCGGCATGATAGTCGCCGCCTCCTGCATCGACGAGCTGGAGGACTTCTCCCCCAGCTATCTCAAGGAGCGCTTCTCGCGGCTTGGCACCATCGATCTGCGGGTGGACTATCTTCGTCCCGGTCGCGGCAACGAGTTCATCGCCACCGCCCACATCATCCGGGCAGGCAGCAAGGTAGCGGTCGCCCGCATGGAGCTGCACAACGAAGAGGGCACCCACATCGCCTTCGGCACGGGCACCTACCTCGTCGGCTAATGGTTTTTATTGCATAAAAAGTGCGCGTCTAAGCTGATTTTAATCATTAGAATTCTTACCCCCTCCTCCGCTCAGGGTCCATACTGAAAGTCGGGATTCTGTGCAGAGGGAGGATTGCAGACGATGAGCGCGATACTGGCTACCCAACCATCCAGAGCCTTGCTGACACGACTTGAGGCCATGCGCGAAGAAGTGCAGACCCCAGAGTGCCGTCACTGGTTGGAACAGGAGCTGGAGGGGTATTCTCTCTGTTCACCCCTGCCCTGGTATCGCATCATTGCCTGTCGGCAACGCGGTCACTTCCTGAATCTGAAGACGGGGAAATATCTGACTTGCCATATCGGCAGCCAAACGCTAAGCCAACGCGACCTGGCCCAAGTTCAGTTCATCTATGCCCGTGAACCCGCCGCCCACTATTTACTGCGTCACGATTCCCATATCGAGCCCTGGCCGGAATCGCTGCTGGAAGCGTATCGAGAGCAGCTGATCCCTGGTCATCTCTGCCTGCAAGCCTGGCATGAGCCCGTGTCTTCGCTGCGTTTACAACTGATGGAGGGAATAGCACATTTCATTAGTGAGTACCCCAAGCATGCGGCCCTGCAAACCCAACACGGTTTCAAGGCATTGCGGCATCAACACTGGCATATCTGAATGAGCGCCTGGGGCGCAAGGAGGGCACCATCGACAAGACCCATAACGAGATTGTCACAATCTAGAGTGCCGGAGTCAGGATCAGACTCCACCAGTGGGGCCACCGAGCGGTGGCCCTTTTAGTTGGGCAGATGAGGGAGATCGGAGCAGTAGAAGCAATCGACAATGGAAATGTCAGCTTTGCTTCAACAAACCAAATGCGAAAAGGCCGCTCATTGAGCGGCCTTTTCAAATGTGGTCGGTGTGAGAGGATTCGAACCTCCGACCCCTTCGTCCCGAACGAAGTGCGCTACCAAGCTGCGCTACACACCGATGTCTGCGGGGCGAGAATTTACCGAAAGCCCCGACCCGACACAAGCCTTTTTTTGCATTCACTCTAAAAAAATGGCTTTACGCTCAATAATTCAGCGAGTCGCAGCAAAAATCGCCACAAGGTATCTTTCCGCCTGCCTTCAGTCCTGTCGAGGCAACCTGAACTCGGTCGGCCCCAGCAAACGCCGGCTCCAATCCGCCACCACACCATGTTCAAGCCAATGGGCCGCATGCTGGCGCCAGTTGGGAGAGAGCGCCGGGTTCTCCAGCAGCAGTTGCAGGTCTTCCTCGTTGCGAGCCTGGTTGAACAGGATGTCGGCGGTGCGCTTCACCGTCAGCTCAGGGTAGGGTCTGTCCACCAGTGTCAGCTCCCCCTGCGGATCCACCCTTCCCTCTTCCAGCACCCGCAGCAGCCAGCCACAGCGACCACTCAGCTGCATCACCTGGGAGAGCTGGCCATAGCCAAAGCGCTGGTTGAGCTTGAAACAGGGGGATCTGGGCTGGCTTATCTGGATCAGCGCCTCCCCAAGTCGATAGACATCGCCGATGCAGGCCTGCGCCTCCGTCAGCCCCGAACCAGAGAGATTCTCGCCAAAGGCGGCAGGCTGCCAGGGTGTGCGTGGTACAGGCAGCCCCAGCGCGGTTTGCCAGGTTTTCCACCAGGCGTAGTGCTCCGCAGGGTAATGGTGCAGGGCCCGATCCGGGCCGCCATGATGGCGTCTGTCGCTCTGCTCATCCCCGCGAAGGCCGAGGAAATCGCACCACAGAGGGGCGTCGGCAGGCTGCTTGTGGATGGCACTGATGAGGCCGGGGGCCTGCTCTGGGTTCAGTTCGGCGCTCTGGCCGATGAAGAGGGAGATCCGCATTCCATTCTCCTGACGGATGGGGGAATGCGGATCTTATCACGGGGCAGGTCAGGCAACTGCCTGCATCTGGGTGGTCATGGCGATTTCGGCACGGCGGCGTTTCTCCGCCCGGGCCATCAGATACCAGCTACCGAAGGTGAACAGGGATACCGACAGCAGGATCAGGCTCGCGATGGCGTTGATCTCGGGCTTCACGCCGAGGCGCACCGCCGAGAACACTTCCATCGGCAAGGTGGTCGAACCCGGGCCGGAGACGAAGCTCGCCAGCACCAGATCATCCAGCGACAGGGCGAACGACATCATGCCACCCGCCGCCAGCGACGGGGCTATCATCGGGATGGTGATCAGGAAGAACACCTTCCAGGGCTTGGCACCCAGGTCCATGGCCGCCTCCTCGATGGAGAGATCCAGCTCCCGCAGCCGCGCCGACACCACGATCGCCACATAGGCGGTACAGAAGGTGGTATGTGCTATCCAGATGGTCAGCATGCCCCGCTCCGCGGGCCAACCCACCAGCTGGGCCATGGCCACGAACAGCAGCAGCAGGGAGAGACCGGTGATCACCTCAGGCATCACCAGCGGCGCCGTCACCATGCCGCCGAACAGGGTCCGGCCACGGAAGTGAGGGATCCGGGTCAGCACGAAGGCCGCCACCGTCCCTAGCGCCACCGCCGCGATGGCGGTGTAGAAGGCGATCTCCAGGGAGCGGAACACGGACCCGATCAACTGTTTGTTGTCGAGCAGGCCGAAGTACCACTTGAGCGACCAGCCCCCCCACACCGTCACCAGCTTGGAGGCGTTGAAGGAGTAGATGACCATGATGATCATGGGCAGGTAGATGAACAGCAGCCCCAGCCACAGCATCAGCTTGGCAAAACCGAAACGTCTCATGCCTTGCCCTCCAGCTCTTTGGCCTGGTTGCGGTTGAACAGGATGATGGGAATGATCAGCACCGCCAGCATCACCACCGCCAGGGCGGAGGCCACCGGCCAGTCACGGTTGTTGAAGAACTCCTGCCACAACACCTTGCCGATCATCAGGGTCTCCGGACCACCCAGCATCTCGGGGATGACGAACTCGCCCACCACCGGGATGAAGACCAGCATGCAACCGGCGATGATGCCGTTCTTGGAGAGTGGCACCGTGATCTGCCAGAACCGGGTCAGGTTGCGGGCACCCAGGTCGGAGGCCGCCTCCAGCAGGCTCTGGTCGTGCTTGACCAGGTTGGCGTAGAGCGGCAGCACCATGAACGGCAGGTAGGAGTAAACGATGCCGATATAGACCGCCAGGTTGGTATTGAGGATCTGCAGCGGTTCGTCGATCACCCCGATGCCCAGCAGGACACTGTTGAGCAGGCCGTTGTTGCTGAGGATCCCCATCCAGGCGTAGACCCGGATCAGGATCGCCGTCCAGGTCGGCATCATGATGAGCAGCAGCAGAACGGTCTGGGTCTCCTTGTTGGCCCGCGAAATGGCGTAAGCCATGGGATAACCGATCAACAGGCAGAGCAGGGTGCTGACCAGGGCTATCTTGAGGGACCCCAGATAAGCCGCGATGTAGAGCTCATCCTCCTGCAGCAGCAGGTAGTTGCCCAGGTTGAGCAGTATGGTGAGCTGATTGTCTGCCCAGCTCACCACGTCCGTGTAGGGCGGGATGGCCACGTCCGCTTCGGCGAAGCTGATCTTCACGACGATGATGAAGGGCAGCAGGAAGAAGAGGAACAGCCAGAAGAAGGGGATGCCGATGACCAGCTGCCGCCCTCCCACCTGTTTGAGTCGTCTCAATGCCTTCATGATTGCAGCACCACGCCGCTGTCATCTTCCCAGTAGAGGAACACCTGGTCATCCCAGGTCGGCCGTTTGCCGTGGCGTTCGGCATTGGCGATGAAAGCCTGAACGATTTTGCCCGAGGGCAACTGGATGTGATACACGGAATGGCCGCCCAGATAGGCGATGTCATAAACCTCGCCCTTGGTCCAGTTGAAGTCCGGATGCTCGATCTCTTCCGGCTTTTGCAGGCTCATCAGCAGTTTTTCCGGACGCAGGGCATAGGTGACCTTCTTGTTCTCCGCCCGAGAGCTGATGCCGTGACCCACATAGATGGGCTGCTCCAGATCCGCACAGGCGATGATGGCGTGGTCCTGCTCATCCTCCACCAGCAGGCCGTCAAACAGGTTGACGTTGCCGATGAACTCGCACACCAGCCGGCTGGCCGGGGTCTCGTAGATGTCCATCGGGCTGCCGATCTGCTCGATGCAACCGAGGTGCATGATGGCGATCCGCTCGGCCATGGTCATGGCTTCTTCCTGATCGTGGGTCACCATGACGCAGGTCACGCCGACCCGCTCGATGATCTCGACCAGCTCGAGCTGCATGGTGGAGCGCAGCTTCTTGTCCAGCGCCCCCATGGGCTCGTCCAGCAGCAGCAGCTTGGGACGCTTGGCCAGGGAACGAGCCAGGGCCACCCGCTGACGCTGACCACCGGAGAGCTGGTGCGGCTTGCGGCGGGCGTACTGGGTCATCTGCACCAGCTTGAGCATCTCTTCCACCCGGGCATCAATCTCCGCCTTGGGCAGGCCATCCTGCTTGAGGCCGAAGGCGATGTTCTGGGCCACCGTCATGTGGGGGAACAGGGCGTAGGACTGGAACATCATGTTGATGGGGCGTTCATAGGGCGGCATGTCGGTAATGTCGACGCCGTCGAGGAACAGCCGTCCTTCCGTGGGTCGCTCGAACCCGGCCAGCATCCGCAACAAGGTGGACTTGCCGGAGCCGGACCCACCCAGCAGGGCGAAGATCTCGCCCTTGTGGATGTTGAGAGACACGTTGTCGACCGCCAGCGTTTCGTCGAACTGCTTGCTTACCCTGTCTATTTTGACCAGCACTTCTTTACGCTGCTGGCTGCCCTCGAGGGCTTTCTTGTAGGCACTGGAGGCTATCGCCATTACCAAACTCCCAAAGGTGATTCCGGCCTGGGCCGATCCATCAATACAATCTGGCGCCCCGGGATGGGCGCCAAGGTTAGGTTCCGGATTTGATCTTGGTCCAACTCCGGGTGATCAGGCGCTGCACCGAGCGGGGATGTGCTTCCTGCACATACAGACGCTCAAGCACCGCCTGGGGGGGATAGACTGACTCGTCCTCGCGCACGGCCTTGTCCATGAACTCTCCCGCCTTGATGTTCGGGTTCGCGTAACCCACATAGTCGCTCACCTTGGCGATGACCTGCGGTTCGAGAATGTAGTTGATCAGGGCGTGAGCCTCTTTCACGTTGGTGGCATCGGTCGGGATCGCCATCATGTCGAACCAGAGATTGCCACCCTCCTTGGGGATGCTGTAGGCAATCTTGATCCCCTTGCCCGCCTCCTCGGCCCGGGACGCCGCCTGCAGGATGTCGCCGGAGAAACCCGCCGCCACGCAGATGTTGCCGTTGGCGAGGTCACCGATGTACTTGGAGGAGTGGAAGTAGGCCACATAGGGGCGCACCTTGAGCAGTTGCTCTTCGGCCCGCTTGATGTCCGCCGGCTCATGGCTGTTGGGGTTGAGCCCCAGGTAGTTGAGGGCAGCCGGCTCATGGCTGTTGGGGTTGAGCCCCAGGTAGTTGAGGGCAGCCGGGATCATCTCGTCCGCCGAATCGAGGAAGGCCACGCCGCAATGGGAGAGCTTCTTCATGTTTTCCGGCTCGAAGATGGTCGCCCAGGAGTCAATCTTGTCGACACCCAGTACTTCCTTGATCTTGTCGACGTTGTAACCGATGCCGTTGGTGCCCCAGAGGTAGGGCACGGCGTACTGATGGCCCGGATCCACCTTCTCGAGCTGTTTGAGCAGCATGGGGTCCAGGTTGCTCAGGTTTGGCAGCAGGGTGAGGTCCAGCTTCTGGAAGGCCCCCGCCTTGATCTGCTTGGCCAGGAAATTGTTGGAGGGCACGACCAGATCGTAGCCGGTGCGTCCGGTCAGCAGCTTGCCTTCCAGCGTCTCGTTGGAGTCAAACACGTCGTAGACGGTCTTGATCCCGGTCTTCTGCTGAAAGTCACTGAGGGTGGTCTCGCCGATATAATCGGACCAGTTGTAAAAATGAACCACAGGGGCTGCCTGGGTCAGATTTGCAAACCCCAGGGTCAGGGCCAGCGTTGCCATCTTGGTCATGTGCACTTATCAGTCCTCATTTGTGTGATTTTGCCAGTCGCGCATCCATACGCGCCGTCCAACCTGTCGGGTGGTCACCACCCTCCCGGCCGAACTGCGGACCGGGAGGGGTACTCGTCACTCTTACTTGCCTGACTTGATCTTGGTCCAGCTGCGGGTCATCAGACGCTGCACCTTGGCCGGCAGATCCGGGAAGGTGTAGATCTTCTTGAGGGTATCCGGCGTCGGGTAGATACCCGGGTCGGTACGGATCGCCTCGTCCACCAGCGGCGTGGCCGCCTTGTTGCCGTTCGGGAACTGCACCACGTTGGTGATGTTCGCGATCACGTCCGGCTTCATCAGGTAATTGATGAAGGTGTGGGCCGCCTCGACGTTCTTGGCATCCGCCGGGATGGCGATCATGTCGAAGAAGCTGCCTGCCCCCTCTTTCGGAATGGTGTAAGTCAGGCTGACACCGTTCTTGGCCTCGGCGGCACGCGCCTTGGACTGCTGCAGGTCACCGGAGTAACCCACTGCCACGCACAGGTTGCCATTGGCCAGATCCGAAATGTACTTGGAAGAGTGGAAATAGGCGGTATAGGGACGGATGGAGAGGAACAGCTCCTCTGCCTTCTTCAGTTCATCCGGCTTCTGGCTGTCCGGCTTGAAGCCCAGGTATTGCAGGGCGGCCGGCAGCATTTCGGTCGGCGAGTCGAGGAAGGAGACACCGCACTCCTTCAGCTTGGCCATGTTCTCCGGCTTGAACACCAGATCCCAGGAGTCCACCGGAGCATCGGCCCCCAGCACGGCCTTCACCTTCTCGGCGTTGTAGGCATAGCCGATGGTGCCCCACAGGTAAGGGATGGAGTATTGGTTGCCCGGATCGCTCGGTTCGAGCGCCTTGAGCAGGTCGACGTCCAGGTTCTGCCAGTTGGAGAGTTTGGACTTGTCCAGCTTCTGGAAGACACCTGCCTTGATCTGCTTGGCCAGGAAGGGGTTGGACGGTACGACGATGTCATAGCCCGACTTGCCAGCCAGCAACTTGGCTTCCGGCACTTCATTGCTGTCGAACACGTCGTAGACCACCTTGATGCCCGTCTCCTTCTGGAAGTTTTCCAGCGTATCCGGCGCGATATAGTCGCTCCAGTTGTAGACGTGCAGCACCTTCTCGTCGGCCATCGCCCCGGTACTCATCATGACCAGCGCCACGGAAGCAGCCATCATTCCCTTTTTAAAAGACATAGTCCTTGTCTCCTAAGCAAATTGTATGCGTAAGCCAACCTGCCCGGTTCCCGCCTATTCCCGCAGCTTTGCAGCCGTCAGGTCCAGACTGAGCCTGGCCAGTTTGACCAATTCATCCACCTGTTCCTCGGTGATCACCAAGGGGGGCGATATGATCATGGTATCGCCGACAGCCCTCATCACCAAGCCATTGTTAAAACAGAACTCCCGACAGGTCATCCCGGCATGGAGCTCGGCCGGGAAGCGACGTTTCGTCTGCTTGTCCTGCACTATTTCCAGCGCGGCGACCAGGCCTTTTCCACGGGTTTCCCCCACCAGCGGATGGTCCGCCAGCTCAGCCCAGCGGCGCTGCAAATAGGGGCCGATACTATCATGAACTCGCTTAACTATGCTCTCCCTTTGCATAAGCTGGATGTTGGCAATGGCCACGGCGCAGGCGACCGGATGACCGGAATAGGTGAAGCCATGGTTGAACTCCCCCCCCTCTTCCACCAGCACCCTGGCTACCCTGTCCCCCACCATCACGGCGCCCATCGGCAGATAGCCCGAGGTGATGCCCTTGGCCAGGCACATGAGGTCCGGTTTGATGCCAAAACCTTCACTGGCAAACCAGTGGCCGGTGCGGCCAAAGCCGCAGATCACCTCGTCGGCGATGAGCAGGATGCCGTACTGGTCGCAGATGCGCTGGATCTCGGGCCAGTAGCTATCGGGGGGAATGATGACCCCCCCCGCCCCCTGGATAGGCTCGCCGATGAAGGCGGCTACCTTGTCCACCCCCAGTGCCAGGATCTTCTCTTCCAGCTGGCGGGCCCGGGCCAGACCGAACTCGTGGGCGCTCATGCCCTCTCCCTCACCGAAGTGATAGGGCTGGTCGATGTGGACTATGCCCGGAATGGGCAAGCCGCCCTGGGCGTGCATCCCCTTCATGCCCCCCAGACTGGCCCCCGCCACGGTGGAGCCGTGATAGGCATTGTGGCGGCTGATGATCACCTGCTTGTCAGGTTGTCCCTTGCTGGCCCAGTAGTGGCGCACCATGCGCAGCACGGTGTCGTTGCACTCGGAACCCGAGCCGGTGAAGAAGACGTGGTTGAGGTGGGAAGGGGTGATCTCGGCCAGCAGGGTGGCCAGCTCGGCAGCAGGGGGGTGGCTGGTCTGGAAGAAGAGGTTGTAGTAGGGCAGTTGCTGCATCTGGCGAGTGGCGGCATCCACCAGCTCCTGACGGCCGTAGCCCATGTTGACGCACCACAGACCCGCCATCCCGTCCAGAATGCGCTTGCCTTCGGAGTCTTCCAGATAGACGCCTTCGGCCTTGGTGATGATGCGACTGCCCTTCTTGTTCAGGGCCTGAAAATCGGTAAACGGATGCAGATGATGGCTGGCTTCCAGTTGCTGCCACTCACGGGTGGTGTGCTGCATTGCTTGCTCCTCGGTTCCTTCGATTCGGCGAATCTTGTCGCCATTCATGAGGGCGCGGGTGGCCTGCCCGGTCACTGCCATTCACGGGGCTGGCGCTCTCTTGCCTGCTCGATGCCTTTCCATGGGGCGAACATCGTCGCCAGTTGATTGCAGGTGACGCCCCTCTCCATTGCGGGAGCGGGCCTCACCTATACTCGGTGCCTTCCGGGTCGCGGGCGCCGCCGCGAGGCGGGCCTTCGGCCCCTTGCTTGCGATATGACGGGGAGAGGCCTCGCCTCCCCCGGGGACAGATCAGACGTTCAGCAGCAGGAATTCCCGTTCCCAGCGGCTGATCACGCCGAAATAGGTCTCGTACTCCTTGCGCTTGACGGCCACGAAGGCGCGGATGAAGCGCTCCCCCAGCATGTCCTTGATGGGTTCACACTGCTCCAGGTGGCTCAGCGATTCCTCCAGCGAGCGGGGCAGGCTGTAGGGCAGGTCATAGGCACTCGCCTTCATCTCCTGCATGGGTTCGAGCTTCTCCAGCATGCCGAGGTAGCCGCAGGCCAGGGTGGCGGCCAGAGCCAGATACGGATTGGCATCGGCCCCGGCGAAGCGGTTCTCGACCCGGCGTGCACTCGGTTCGGAGAAGGGGACCCGCAGGCCGCAGGTGCGGTTTTCCACCCCCCACTGCACGTTGCGCGGCGCACTCTCGCCAAAGGTGAGGCGGCGGTAGGAGTTGACGTTCGGCGCCAGCAGGGCGGTCACTGCCGGGGTGTATTTCTGCAGGCCGGCGATGAAATGCATGAACAGATCGGAGTTGCCCCCTTCGCTGGTACCAAACAGGTTGTTGCCATCCATGTCTTCCAGGCTCTGGTGGATGTGCATGGCGGAACCCGGTTCGTTGCTCATGGGCTTGGCCATGAAGGTGGCATAGATGCCGTGGCGATGGGCGGCCTCGCGCATGGTGCGCTTGAACAGAAACACCTGGTCGGCGAGATCGATGGCATCCCCGTGCAGGAAGTTGATCTCCATCTGGGCGGCACCGGATTCGTGGATCAGGGTGTCCACCTCCAGCTCCTGGGCCTCGCAGTAGTCGTACATGTCCTCGAAGATGGGGTCGAATTCGTTCACCGCATCGATGCTGAACGACTGGCGGGCCGTTTCCGGGCGGCCGTTGCGGCCCACCGGCGGCACCAACGGATAGTCGGGATCTTCGTTGCGGGTCACCAGGTAGAACTCCAGCTCCGGCGCCACCACCGGCTTCCAGCCCTGCTTCTCGTAGAATGACAGAACCCGGCGCAGCACGGAGCGGGGAGCGATGTCGATGAGCTTGCCGTTGACGTCAAAGCAGTCGTGGATCACCTGGGCGGTGGGCTCCAGCGCCCAGGGTACGAAACGAATGGTGTTGGGATCGGGATAGAGCTGCATGTCCCGCTCCAGCGGGTCTATCATGCTGTCGTCATCCGGGTACTCGCCGGTCACCGTCTGGGTGAAGATGACCTCGGGCAGCCGCATGCCCCCCTCGCGCAGAAACTTGTTGGCTGGAATGATCTTGCCTCGGGCATTGCCGGTGAAATCCGGAAACAGGCACTCCACTTCCGTGATGCGATTGCTCTCCATCCAGCCCTTGATACTGTCCATGTTAAACCCCGACTTTACGGTTGCCATTGTCAAGGGTGTCTAATATAAGGAACACCCTTGTTAAGAAAATGTAATCGACCACACCATAAAAGCCCGTGATAAAGGCCTTTGTCAAGCAGCGGTGTTTAAAAAACTATAAACAACGGCCTGTATAATGACCAGCGCGGCACCAAATACTAAACACTTTGTGTCACGATCAGCCCACTGCAAGCTCGATGCCAACGGCGGCGGGATCTCGTTCGATACTCAGTCAGACCCTGTCGGAGAAGGCCCATTTCTTTGCAAGGGCGCACACTCCTTATCCAATTTCCTTTGCATGTCTGCATTTTTTTGGTACAAGGCCCGCCCTGATTTGCACTCTCCTGCATGGATTTGGTGCAAAACGGGATACAAGGGCTTGGTCTGACGACAGACAGCCCCCATCAATGGGTAACATTGGGAAACTGACTGGTAGCAAACCGTATGTGTGATTTCATGACAGAAGACCAACTGACCTTCTACAAAGGCCAGATCGAGCGACAAATCCTTGAGCTCGAAGAACGTCTCAACTCCCAGGCCAGCCAGGCTATCGCCACCGATACCAACGAGATGGCGGATGAAATTGACCGTGCCAGTGTCGAGGAGGCCCGTCGCCTGGAGCTGAACCGCATCGAGCACGACAAGTTGCACCTGCGCAAGCTGAAAGGGGCGTTGAAGCGGATCAATGAAGGGGATTTTGGCTATTGCGAATCCTGTGGCGACGAGATCTCTCTCAAGCGGCTGCAGGCCCGTCCCGAGTCCCGCTTCTGTGTTGAATGCCAGAGCACCAAGGAATTCAACGACACTCACGTGTTCCGTCGCGTCGCCTGATGCGGCGAACAAGCCCGGCCTCGGTACGAGCCGGGCACAGGGCAGGCCATGCCCGAAGATGACGCGGCCGGGTGATCCCCGGCCCCTTTCACAGCAAGAGCATGACAACTTCTGTTAGACTCCGGGCAAGTCCCGGATCCTACAGGAGATCAAAGCGTGAAATGGCTCATCAGGCTGTGCTTGTGCCTGCCATTGCTGGCACAAGCACAGACGCTCACCGTCAAGGTCCCCAGCCGACCGATCAACGATCTCGACAACGAATACCAGCTCAAGCTGCTGGAACTGGCGCTCAACCACGCCGGGCAGCCCTACAAGCTGGAGCGGGTCGACCTCAATCTCAACCAGTACAGCCTCCAGCAGGCGCTTGCCAAGGGCAAGGTCATCAATGTGTTCTGGATGGGTACCTCCAGCGCGCTGGAATCCTCCCTCACCGCAGTGCCAATCCCGCTGTTTCGTGGCCTGGAAGGGCTGCGCCTCTCCTTCATCCACGCCGATGCCCAGGAGCGGTTCAACCAGATCAACACCCTGGCAGACCTCAAGAAACTGAAAGCCGCCCAGGGAGTGGGCTGGGCCGACAACAAGATCCTGGAACTAGCAGGCATTCCCACCTATGCCGGGCGCTACAGCAACCTGTTTCGCCTGATGAATGACGGTGACAAGCTGGACTTCTTCCCCCGTGGTCTGGTGGAAATCTTCGCCGAACGCAGCGAGCTGGCGGCACAATATCCCAACCTGGTGATCGATCAGCACCTGCTGATCCGCTACCCCTTCGCCGAGTTCTTCTTCGTCAGCCCGGAATCGCCGAAGCTGGCCAAGGCGATCCAGACCGGCCTCGAGCGTGCCTATGCCGACGGTAGCTTCATGGCGTTCTTTCGGGAGAACCCCAAGATCCGCGAGGCCCTGGCCAGCGCCAATCTGGAGCAGAGAGTCACCATCGCCCTGCCCAATCCCGACATGACCCCCTTGCTCAAAAGCATTCCGGCCCAATATTGGGAATATCCACCGTCTCAGGAGTAAATGGGCACGATATCCGGCGTTGAGAATATCCACCGCTGCGAGCATGAGCAGACACGGCCTCCGGTGTTGGAAATATCCACCGCTGCGAGCGTGAGCAGACACGGTATCCGGCGTTAGGAATATCCACCGCTGCGAGCGTGAACGGACACGGCCTCCGACGTTGGGAATATCCGCCGCCGGGAGCGTGATCAGCCGCGGGTCATCCCATCCGGTGGGCGCAGCCCGCCGCAGACGCACAGGAACGCGAGGTCGCCCGTCCTCAATACGCGCACCAGGGAGGTGCCATGAAACGACTGGATGACTGGTTTCGCGACTATGGCCAGAGCCATCAACACCCCGTCAATGTGGCCATCCACAAGGTGGCGGTGCCAGGCATCTACCTCTGCATCCTGGCACTGCTCTGGTGCCTGCCCGCAGGTCCCCTGCCAGCGTCCCTCAACTGGGCGGAGCTGGCGGCCATCCCGGTGCTGGTCTTCTACCTGCGGCTGTCGTTGACGATCTTTACGGGGATGACGGCCCTGACCGCCCTGGGGCTGGCCTTCTGCCACGTCTGGCAGGGGCCGCTGCTGTGGCCTGCCCTTATCGGGTTCGTGCTGTTCTGGATAGCCCAGTTCGTCGGTCACCATATCGAGGGGAAACGCCCCTCCTTTCTCACCGACCTGCAATTCCTGCTGGTAGGCCCCGCCTGGGTGCTGGCCAGCCTCTATCGTCGTTTGGGCATCCCTTTCTGAGGGAGGCCAACAGGAGAGACCATGAGACATCTTCAGACCCTTGCTCGCACCCTGCCCCTGCTGCTGGGGGCACTGATGGCCGGCCCGGTGCTGGCCGACAAGGCCGATCCCGTCGGCGAGGTGAGCACCGCCTTCAAGCTGCTCGGCCCCAACCACAAGATCCTGGTGGAGGCGTTCGACGACCCTAAAATCGCCGGTGTCGCCTGCTATCTGGCCCGCCCCAAGACCGGCGGCGTCAAGGGCGGACTCGGGCTGGCGGAAGATCCCTCCCACGCCTCCCTCTCATGCCACCAGATCGGCCCCATCACCCTGCCCGCCAAGCTGAAGGCGGGGGAAGAGGTGTTCGACGTCAGCACCTCGCTGGTGTTCAAGGAGCAGAAGGTGGTGCGTTTTTACGACGAGAAGCGCAATGCCCTTGTCTATCTGACTTACAGCACCAAGTTGGTGGATGGTTCGTACAAGAGTGCAGTGAGTGCCGTCCCCATCATGCCCTGGGGTTGAAACAGCACCACTTATCCCGTGATGACGGCCACTATTTGTTGTAATTTAACCACATCATTATCTACGGAGAGCGCACCATGAGAGTCGCCGTTTTCAGTACCAAGAGCTACGACAAGGAACATTTCCACCAGGCCAACGCCCAGTACGGTTTCGATCTGGAGTTCTTCGACGTGCGGCTGGAGGCCAAGACGGCCCGTCTCGCCCACGGCTTCCCCGTGGTCTGCCTGTTCGTCAACGATGATGCCGACCGCGAAGTGCTGACCGAGCTGGCGCAGTACGGCACCAGGGTCATCGCCCTGCGCTGCGCCGGTTACAACAACGTGGATCTGGCCGCCGCCAAGGAGCTGGGACTCAAGGTGGTGCGGGTGCCTGCCTACTCCCCCGAGGCTGTTGCCGAACATGCGGTGGGCCTGATGATGACCCTCAACCGCCGCATCCATAAGGCGTATCAGCGCACCCGGGACGCCAACTTCTCCCTGGAAGGGCTGGTGGGCTTCAACATGCATGGCCGCACCGCCGGCATCATAGGCACCGGCAAGATCGGCATCGCCACCTTGCGCATCCTCAAGGGGTTCGGCATGCGCCTGCTGGTGAGCGATCCCTATCCGAACCAGGCGGCCATCGATCTGGGCGCCGAGTACGTGGATCTCGACACCCTATTCCGTCAGTCCGATGTCATCAGCCTGCACTGCCCCCTGTTCAAGGAGAACTATCACCTGCTGAACAAGGAGGCCTTCGCCAAGATGAAGGACGGGGTGATGATCATCAACACCAGCCGGGGCGGCCTGCTCGACTCCAACGCCGCCATCGAGGCCCTCAAGACCTCCCGCATCGGCGCCCTGGGGCTGGACGTCTACGAGGAGGAGGAAGACCTCTTCTTCGAGGACAAGTCCAACGAGGTGATCACCGACGACGTCTTCCGCCGCCTGTCTGCCTGTCACAACGTGCTGTTCACCGGTCACCAGGCCTTCCTGACCCGGGAGGCACTGCACGCCATCGCCGACACCACCCTCAGCAACATCCAGGCCATCGAGAGCCAGGGCCGCTCTGACAACGAAGTGGAGTGATCCCTGAGGCGTTGTCGCCACGCCATTGATCCCGCCGCCGGGTTGTGAGACCCGGCGGCATCGGGTAGGCTACCAGCCCTTTTTTGTACAGGAGTCTGGCCAGCATGTTCATCGGATTTGATTACGGTACCTCCAACTGTGCCGTCGCCGTGATGGAACAGGGCAGCCCCAGGCTGCTGACCCTCTCCGGTTCCCATTACCTTCCCTCCACCCTGCACGCCCCCCACCGGGACGCCATCGCCGGCCTCCTGGCCGAAGGGCTGGCCCCCGTCCAGCAGAGCGAATACCTCAAGCTGCGCGGTCCCGTGGTGACCCGGGCCCAGGCGGTGCGCCGCCAGATGCGCGAAGAGGGACTCATCGACGAGCTGAGCTTCGGCGGTGCGGCGCTGGCGCGCTATCTGGAAGAGCCGGACGAGGGCTACTACATCAAGTCCCCCAAATCCTTTCTCGGGGCCTATGGCCTCAAGGCTCCCCAGATCGCCCTGTTCGAGGACATCGTCTGCGCCATGATGCTGCACGTGCGCCGGGAGGCGGAGCAGCAGACGGGCAGCACCATCCGCCAGGCGGTGATCGGCCGACCGGTCAACTTCCAGGGACTGGCGGGGGAAGAGAGCAACCGCCAGGCCATCGCCATCCTGAGCGAGGCGGCACGCCTCGCCGGGTTCGAGCGGGTGGAGTTCCTCTATGAGCCGGTGGCCGCCGGCTTCGAGTTCGAAGCGCGCCTCACCGAGGATGCGGTGGTGCTGGTGGTGGACATCGGGGGCGGGACCACCGACTGCTCCGTGCTGCGCATGGGCCCGAGCCACCGTGACCAGCTGGATCGCAGCGGCGACCTGCTCGGTCACAGCGGCCAGCGCATCGGGGGCAACGACTTCGACATCCGCCTGACCGTGGAGGGCATGATGCCGCTGCTCGGCATGCACGAGACCCTCAAGACCGGCAAGCCGCTGCCCCATCCCCTGTTCTGGGACGCCGCCGCCATCAATGACGTCAGTGCCCAGAGCCGTTTCTACAGCCTGGATACCGCCCGCCAGTTGCAGGATCTCCAGCTCGACAGCCAGCCCGGCAGCAAGCTCCCGCGCCTCGCCAGCCTGCGGGCCCACAAGCTGAGCCATCAACTGGTGTGGCGCGCCGAGCAGGGCAAAATCGCCCTCTCCGACCACGAGCACAATCACCAGACCCTGAACGAGCTGGAAAAAGGGCTGGAGGCGGCACTCACCCGCCCCCAGCTGGCCAGTGCTTCCGCACCCTTGCTGGAGAAGATTGGCGAGCTGATGGACGAGGCTATCCTGGCGGCAGGCGTGCAGCCTGACCGGGTCTTCGTCACCGGCGGCAGTGCCCGCTCCCCCCTCATCAAGGCCTTCATCCAGCAGAAACTGCCCAAGGTACCGCTGGAGGGGGGTGATGACTTCGGTTCGGTGGCCTCGGGCCTCGCCCGCTATGCCGAGCGCCTGTTTGCGGACTGAAACGGCCAGGGGAGCCATGGGGGACCTGTAGACAGGTTCGCTCGGGGCGGGTGTTGCCATTTGCCGACACCCCCTCTTCCCCCGGGGCGACAGAAGCGGTCGGGCTCCTCCCCCCTCGCCCTGCCGCCCGGGCCCGGGGACGGGTATGCTTGTCATACCCACCACCGGAGCCCCTTCAATGCCCAGATACCTGCTACTGCTGCTCGCCCTGCTTCTGCTCAGCGCCTGCAGCAGTGCTCCCCGCTTTGCCTCGCAAGATCTGCAACACCATCACTGGGTGCTCGATCGGCTGGATGGCCAGGCCATCGCCAGCCGCCGCAGCAATCCCCCCGACATCGAGATCGGTGAGCACTTCACCGTCAACGGCATCGCCGGTTGCAACCGCTACTTCGGCCAGGGTCACCTCAAGGGGAACAAGCTCTGGGTCACCAGCCTCGGCAGCACCGCCATGGCATGTCCCCCCGAGCTCGATCTGATAGAGCAGGCCGTGCTCGCCACCCTGACGGAGGGGGCCACACTGAGCGGTTCCACCCAGACCCTGATCCTTCAGGGAAAACGGCACCGTTTGGAATACAGGCTGCAAGACTGGGTGTACTAGGGCTCACAAAACCGCTCGCCAGCAGGAACAACTGGCCAGGCTGTGGCACAATATGAGGCATTGTTAGCAATGGAGGCTGCCTCAGCCATGTCGATGGATCGCCTGTTTGGCAAGATCAAGCAACTGCCCACAATTCCGAAACTGCTGCACGAGCTGATGCAGAGTTTCAACGACGAGAATGCCCGCATAGACGAGATCGCGGCCAAGATCGCCATGGACCAGGTGATCAGCGTCAAGGTACTGCGGATGGCCAACTCCGCCGCCCTGCGCCGTGGCAATGAAATCACCTCCATCGAACAGGCGGTGATCCGCCTCGGTTTCAACCGCCTGCGCTCCGTGGTGGTCGCCTCCGGTATCATCAGCAGCTTCAAGGCCCCTCCCGGCTTTGACAAGCTCCACTTCTGGACCCAGACCTTCCAGGTCGCCACCATTGCCCGCACCCTGGCACAGCAGACCACCTCGGTGGATCCCGAGACCGCCTTCACCTGCGCCCTCATTCACAACATCGGCGAGCTGCTGATCCAGAGCACCCTGCCGGAAGAGGCGGGGCTCATCAATCTGGCCATCGAGAAAGGCAGCAGCCGGGTCGATGCCCAGCGGGAGATGCTGGGTTACGACTATGCCCAGCTCGGCGCAGAGCTGGCGCGGCGCTGGAACCTGTCGCCCGCCTTCGTGGATGCCATCGCCCAGCAGCTCGACCCCCTCTCCCACGATCCGGTCAGCAAGGAGGCCGTGCTCATCCGGCTCGCCGTCTTCGTCTCCTTCGCCTGGCAGGCCGGTGTACCGGCACAGGCCATCATCGCCCGTTTCCCCAGAACCCTGGCTGACCAGCTGGGGCTGGATCCCGCCAGCCTGGCGGATCAGCTGGAGCAGCTCCACGAGCAGGGCAACGCCCTTGCCGATTTGCTGACCCAGTAGATGTACAACGGCCGATCAGCAGGAGCCGGATCCCCGTCTCATTCTGGCGGATCAGCTCGAACAGCTGCACGAACAGGGCAACGCCCTGGCCGATTTGCTGACCCAATCGCGTCACGGCAGACCGCCCAGCCAAGCCGGAAGCACCGTCTCATTCTGGCCGGTCGTCACATACACACGCCCATGGACGGGATAAGATGGCCTGCGCCCATCCCCCATTCCTGAGCCTCTCTGACACAGTAGATACCATGACCCATCCCTTCCTGTTTCACCCCCAGGCGGCACCCTGGTTCAAAGAGAGTGCCGACACCCTGCAGCTCACCCTGTTCAGCGAGCTGGACGCCCCCATCCGCGAGGTGTGGCTGCGCCACGAGCCGGACAACGAGGAGTATCTGGTCGCCATGACGCCGGTCGCCACCCGGGACAGGCTTCAGGTCTGGCAGGTCGAACTGCCGCTGGCCAGGGGGCAGGAGATCCACCTCTACTGCTTCAAGTGCCTCACCGACGAGGAGCAGTGGTGGCTGCACGGGGCAGGCGTCAGTGCCGCCATGCCGCCGCGGGAGCAGCATTTCCGCTTCAACAGCCATCACCAGCCCCCGGCCTGGGTGCAGGATCAGGTGTTCTACCAGATCTTCCCCGACCGCTTCTGCAACGGCGACCCGTCGCTGAGCGTCAAGCATCACGAGTACGAGTACAGGGGCAAGGCGGTCATCAGCAAGGCCTGGGGCGAGCCGGTCAGCCGCCACGAAGAGGGGCACGGCGCCTGTGAATTCTACGGCGGGGATCTGGCGGGCATCGACGCCAAACTGCACTACCTGCAATCCCTGGGGGTGACGGCGCTCTACCTCAACCCTATCTTCGATTCGCCGAGCAACCACAAGTACGACACCCAGGACTACTTCAAGGTGGATGCGCACCTCGGTACCAATGCCCAGTTTGCCGAGCTGACCCGCAACCTGCACCAGCGCGGCATGAGGATCATCCTGGATGCGGTGGTCAACCACACCTCCACCGAGCACCCCTGGTTCTGCCCGCCGCTGGGCGCCCAGAGCAACCCGGACTCCCCCTGGCGCAGCTTCTACACCTTCGATCAAGAAGGGGATTATGTTAGCTGGAAAGGGATCCGCAGCCTGCCCAAGCTGGATTTCTCAAGCGAACAGGTGCAGGACGCCGTTTATCGGGCAGACAACGCCATTCTGCGCTACTGGATGCGCGCCCCCTACCAGATCGATGGCTGGCGCTTTGACGTCATCCACATGCTGGGGGAGCGGGGCACTGCCGAGGGCAATCGCGGCCATGTGCGCGCCATTCGCGGTGCGGTGAAGCAGGAGAATCCGGACGCCTACGTGCTGGGCGAGCACTTCTTCGAGGCGAGCCAGTGGCTGCAGGGGGATCAGGAGGACGGCGCCATGAACTACTACGGCTTCGCCCACCCCATCCGCGCCTTCCTGGCGGGGCAGGACATCGCATATCACCCCATCAAGATCAGCGCCACCGAGCTGGATCACTGGCTCAAGCTGGCGCGGGCCCATATTCCGTTCAAGAACCAGCTGGCCCAGTTCAACCTGCTGGACAGCCACGACACCGCCCGCTTCCTGCACCTGCTGGGGGAAGACAAGCAGCGGATGCGACTCGCCGCCACCCTGCTCATCACCTACATCGGCGTGCCCTCCATCTACTACGGCGACGAGGTGGGGCTCTCCGGCGGCAACGACCCGGACTGCCGCCGCTGCTTCCCCTGGGATACCACCGACTGGGATCACGTGCTGCACGACCACTATCGCCGCCTGATCCAGCTGCGCCGCCAGCGCCCGGCCCTGCGCCGGGGAGACATCCAGACCCTCTACGCCGGCCCTCACAGCTATGTGTTCGCCCGTACCCTGCAAAGCGATCAGGTGGTGGTCGCCTGCAACCGCCACCCCACGGAGCCGCGCACCATCAGCCTGCCCCTGTGGCAGACCGCCAGCCCCGCCAGCCGCTTCACCGACGCCTTCAACGGCGACAAGTTCGAGGTGGTGCAGGGGGAGGTGCAGCTCACCATCCCGGCCAACTCCGCCAGGGTACTGCTGTCGAGCTAGGGATCGCGGCAATAGAAAACCGGCGCTCGGGGCGCCGGTTTTTTTATGCCTGCATCCCCCGAAGTGGCGGATGCTGCCTCATCGCTGTTTTTCGATCCGATAGCCCTACGTCGCCATGTGTGATGCGACGAATACATCAAACATCATCTCTTCATCAGTAGTTGATGCTGACATAGGGGACTTCGGTCACATCCCACGCCTGCTTGAGGTAGACGGTGAGCACGAAGAAGAAGTTGGCCAGCAGGTTGGCGAAGCGATAGAGGATGGGATCGAAGCGCACGCCGCTCTCTTCCAGGCGTACCAGCAGACGCACCACCTTCTTGCTGCCACAGCGGCACAGGTGCAGGGTGGGAATGGGCTGGGGCCCCTGGGGCAGCACGAAGCCGGTCACCCGGCCGCGACTCGCCTCGTTGTAGTGATCGTACCGCCCCTTCAGCCAGTCCAGATCCTCCTCGAAGATCCCGAGCCGTCCCCGCACCGAGCCGTTGAGGTTGTAGATGAGCCGCTGCAGGATCGCCAGATCCGCCATCACGGGCCGGGTATCCTCATCCGGCATCAGATGAGAGAGCACGGCCCCCACCTGGCAGCAGAGCTCGTCGGTGGCGATCTCGTAGTCGCACTGGAACTGGGTTTCGAAGATGAAGGGGTAGCAGAGCTCGCGCTTGTCTCTTGGCTTCTTGGGGTTCATGGCATCGCCGGGCTGGGGAAAAGGGCAGTGTGCCAGCCCGGGGACGGGCTGGCAAACACCCCGCCCCCGCCAGCATCACGGGGGCGTCGCCAGACTAGCCGGTCGCCATCTGCTGGCCGAGCAGCCTCATGGCTTCCAGCATCCGCTGGTTGAAGCCCATGAAGCCTGCCCCCTGGGTCGCCCCGTCCTGACCCCGCGCCGCCAGCACGGTGGGCGTCAGCGCCTCCTGCTGGGAAGGGGGCAACAGGGCGTCGGCCTGCTGCTGCAACCGGCTGAGCCTCGGCAGGTAGTCCGCCAGGGGCTTGAGGCTCTCCTGCAGGGAACTGGCCCCCTGGTAGGTCTGACTCAACTTGGCCGATTGCTTGAGCTTGAGGGAGTAGGACACCAGCTGGCTGTCATCCAGTTGCAGCCCGTTCAGCCCGTCCGCCAGGGTCTTGCCGTCGCCCCCCTTGAAGAACTGCCCGGCCAGCTCGTCCAGCCCCTTGACCAGGGTGCCGATGGCATCCATCTCGGCACTGTCGAGATCCCCCTCCAGGGAGAAGTCGAAGCTCTGGCTCGACTTGAGGCTGAACTGGCTGCCGCCCCCGTCGCTCTGGGACTTGAACTGCCAGCTGTCGCTGAAGCGCAGCATCACCTTGTCCCCGTCCCGTGTCTCGATCTCGAGGAGGGCCTGCTGGCGGCTGGCCATCCTGGCATCCCCCAGATCCGTGGTCGACACCTTGCCGAAGAACTCCTTCTCGAACTCGTCGAGCCCCTTCTGGATCAGCTTGTAGCTCTGATCCATGCCGGTCTTGATGTCCTCGTTGTCCGCCCAGTCACCGAGCTGCTTCCTGGCGTCACCGAAGCCCTTGTCCACCCCCTTGCGGGCCTGCTCCATCATCTTGGTCAGGTCGTCGTCGGACTTGCCGTCCGCACGGGCCGCGCCTATCCGCCCGGTGACGAACTGCAACACGTTGTCCGCCACCGACTGGAAATCGAACAGGGTCTCCGGGGTGACCTCCTGGGGCTCCTGCACCTTGGGTGCCTTGTAGCCCTGGCCGTTGATCTCCAGCGCAAATTGCAGCGCCTGCTGGATCAGCACCTGGGCCCATTTCGGGGGCTTGTTCAGGGAGACCTCATCCCCCTTGTCCGCCGTTTTCGACTCCGTCTGTTGAGGCGATTTGGGAGCAATGCCCACTCCCTTGGGTTGGGCTGTGCCCATGCCATCAATTTGCATCATTACTCTCCCGCCTATAGTGGTGGATCGGTTATCGGCCCGACTGGCCACTTCTTGACCACAAAAAACTTGGACAATCCGCAACGGCCTTTTAAAATCCCCACCCTTTGGTTGGCTGCGGCCTTCCCCCGGTCTTTCCCCGGCTCAGCCCGGTGCATGCGAGGTATCCATGACTCAATCCCAGCCATCTTCCGCCGACGCCCAGGGCAGACGGACTCCTGCCGACTACCAGGCCCAGCTCGACGAGAAGCGCGATCGCCTCACCCAGCTGTTCGCCCCCTTCAATCCGCCCGCGCTGGAGCTGCACGCCTCTCCCGCCGAGCACTACCGGATGCGCGCCGAGTTCCGCATCTGGCACGAGGGGGATGACCTCTTCCACTGCATGTATGCACCGGCCACCAAGGAGATTATCCGGGTCGACAGCTTCCCCACCGCCAGCCTGCTCATCAACCGGCTGATGCCTGTGCTGCTGGCCGGGCTGCGCCCGCACCCCGTGCTGCGCAAGAAGCTGTTCCAGATAGACTACCTCTCCACCCAGTCCGGCCAGATCTGCGTCAGCCTGCTCTACCACCGCAAGCTGGAAGCCGAGTGGCAGCAGGCCGCCGAGGCGCTGCAGGCCGACCTGCGTGCCAAGGGGTTCGAGCTGCAACTGATTGGCCGCGCCCACAAGCAGAAGATCTGCCTGGGGGATGACTTCGTCATCGAGCGGTTGACCGTGCAGGGGCGCGAGCTGGTCTACAAGCAGGTGGAAAACAGCTTCACCCAGCCCAACGCCGCCATCAATGAACAGATGCTGGGCTGGGCCCTGGACGTGACCAAGGAGAGCGAGGGCGACCTGCTGGAGCTCTACTGCGGTAACGGCAACTTCTCCATCGCCCTGGCGCAGAACTTTCGCGAGGTGCTGGCCACCGAGATTGCCAAGCCGAGCGTGGACTCCGCCCAGTTCAACATCGCCGCCAACGGTGTCGACAACCTGATCATCCTGCGCATGTCGGCGGAGGAGTTCACCATGGCGATGCGCGGCGAGCGGGAGTTCAACCGCCTCAAGGGGGTCGAGCTCGGCGCCTACCAGTGCAACACCATCTTCGTCGACCCGCCCCGGGCCGGTCTGGACGACGCCACCGTCAAGCTGGTGCAGGATTACGACAACATCCTCTACATCTCCTGCAACCCCGAGACCCTGCAGACCAACATGGCCGTGCTCGGTGAAACCCACGAGATCGCCCGCTTCGCCCTGTTCGACCAGTTCCCCTGGACCCACCACATGGAAGCCGGGGTGTACCTGAAGCGCAAGGGCGGCTGATCCGGGCGGTTCCCCGGCTGCCCCATGGCAGCCGGGGCCGCTTTGGCCACTGAAGGGCGCGGATCCTGCCTCATCGGACCGACCCGCCACGGGACAAGTGGGGCGGCCCGATGCCAACCGGTTCATCCTGCCCCCCCTTCCCCCCGGGAGAAGGGGCAAAAACCCCCGCATTGATTAGTTATCCCGGTGCAGAGCGCGGACGCAGCCGTTATGCTGGCGACACGCCCACTCACGCCATGACCGGGGAACCACGCCACCATGCCACGCGTTCTGTTTGTTGAAGACGATCCCGAGATAGGTCAGCTCATCAGCAGCTGGCTCGGTCGCCACGACATCGAGGTGCTGCTGGAGACCCGGGGTGACCGGGCACTCGACAGGGCCATGGCCGAGCAGCCGGATCTGGTGCTGCTCGACATCATGCTGCCGGGGCAGGATGGCCTCTCCCTGTGCCGGGATCTGCGCCCGCGCTTTGCCGGCCCCATCGTCATGCTCACCTCGCTCGACAGCGACATGAACCAGATCCTGAGCCTGGAGCTGGGGGCCAACGACTACATCCTCAAGACCACGCCCCCCCCGGTGCTGCTGGCCCGGCTACGAGTCCAGTTCCGCCAGCAGGGGCAGAGCCAGCAGGCCGTGGTCCCCGCCGCCCCGCCCCAGCGCCTGCAGTTCGGCCGCCTCCAGATAGACGGCCCGGGTCGGGACGTGCGCCTCGATGGGGAGAGCATTCCCCTCTCCACCGCCGATTTCGACCTCCTGTGGGAGCTGGCCTGCCACGCGGGCCAGATCCTGGGGCGGGAGGCGCTGTTTCGAAGCCTGCGGGGGCGCGACTACGACGGCCAGGATCGCAGCATGGACGTGGCCATCTCCCGTCTGCGCCGCCGGCTCGGGGATGACAGCAACAACCCGACCCGCATCAAGACGGTGCGCCAGAAGGGTTATCTACTCGTACCCCAGGCTTGGGAATGAGCTGGTGTCTCACACGCCTGCACACCAGAAGCCAGGGAATGACAGCAACAACTCGATCTGGATCAAGACGGTGCGCCAGAAAGGTTACCTGCTGGTGCCCCAGGCCTGGGAATAAGCCCCGCCGAATGACCTTGATGCACTCAGCCTTCTCCCCTTGCGGGAGAAGGGTTGGGGATGAGGGGCAACAAGGCAATGCCCAGACGCAATCCAGGCAAGAGGAGAGCCCCCATGCGACGCCTGTTTATCCAGTTCTATCTGCTGCTGATAGGCTGCTTCACCCTCGCCATTCTGCTCATCGGGCTGGTCTATCAGGTCAGCGCCGAGCGGGCGGGGGACCGTTATCTGGAGCGGATGATGCAGGGCTCCCTCGGCCTGCTCACTGGCGAGCTGGCCCGGCTGCCGCCGGAACACTGGGCCACCCGCACCGGCGAGCAGAGCCGCCAGCTCAATCTGCCGCTGCAGATCGGCGTCCTCGCCAACCAGCCCCTGGCCAGCGAGGATCAGGCCTTCCTCGAGGCGGGAAACATCGTCATCGTCGAGGAGGATGACACCTTCCTGCAGCGCATCCCGAACACCGACAAGGTGCTGATCGTCGGCCCCGTCCCCTACCTCTCCTACCTGCACGAGCTGCACTGGGTGGACGTGGGGCTGCTGCTGCTCATCGGCCTTTCCCTCGGCCTGCCCATCCTGCTCTGGCTTCGCCCACACTGGCGCGGCCTGCAACAGCTCGAACAGACCGCCCGCCGGGTCGGCGACGGGGATCTCTCCTGTCGCACCGGTTTGCCGCCCGGCAGCAGCCTGGGCCGGGTCGGCCGCACCTTCGACCAGATGGCGGCGCAGTTGCAGGCCATGCTGGCCAGTCGCAAGCAGTTGACCGACGCCATCGCCCACGAGCTGCGCTCCCCCCTGGTGCGGCTGCGCTATCGCCTCGCCATGCTGGCCGAGCCTCCCTCACCCGAGGAGCAGCAGGGACTGGAGCGGGACCTCGGCGCCCTCGATGCCCTCATCGAGGAGATGCTCACCTATGCCAGGCTCGATCGCCCCGAACTGCCGCTGCAATGCAGCGATCTGGAGCTCGGCAGCTGGGCCGGCAGCCGCCTGGCCGACTGGCAGGCCCTGCGACCGGACAAGCGGCTCGACTTCGTGCGCCCGGCCATGGCTCTGCCCTGGCGCGGCGACACCCGATTGCTGGACCGGGCGCTGGAAAACCTCATCGGCAACGCCCTGCGCCATGCCACCAGCCAGGCAAGCCTCTGCATAGCGCGACAGGGGGACGACTATCTGCTGGAGGTCGCCGACGATGGCCCCGGCATCGATCCCGCGCTGGCCCCGCAAATCTTCGAGCCCTTCGTGCGCCTGGATCAGAGCCGGGACAGACGCACCGGCGGCGCCGGGCTGGGGCTGGCCATCGTGCGCAGCATCGCCCACCACCACGGCGGCGAGGTGCAACTGCTGCCCGGCAGCAGCGGTGCCCGTTTCTGCCTGACCCTGCCCGTACATTTGGATACAAACCGTCACCAGTCCCTCACTGAACCCCAGACGCCGTCGCCCTAGGATGAAGTCATGGAGAAACGCTCCATGTCATCAAACCGAACGAGGAACTGGAATATGAACAAGCTGATCCCCCTGACTCTGGCCGCTGTCTTCGCCCTGACCTCCGGCTTCACCATGGCTGCCACCCCGACCAAGGCCGCCGCTCCCCACGCCACCCAGACCAAGGTCGTGAAAAAGCATCACAAGGCTGCCCACGCCAAGGCGCCGGCCGTCAAGGTTGCTCCCAAGACCAAGTAAGCTGCCCGCTTCCACCATGAAAAAGGGGCCCCCGACAGGGGGCCCCTTCTGTTTTGCGCGCTTGCCGTGACTCAACCCAGCATGTAATCCGCCGGCAGTTCGATGCGGGCCACCCCGGAGGCAACCGCCGCCAGTGCCACGGCACGGGCAACCCGCGGCAGCAGGCGGGCGTCCATGGGCTTGGGAATGACGTAGTCCTTGCCGAAGGCGAGTTCACTCACGCCAGCAGCGGTCAGCACCTCGGCGGGCACCGGCTCCTTGGCCAGAGCACGGATCGCCTCCACTGCCGCAATCTTCATGGCATCGTTGATGCGGCTGGCACGGGCGTCGAGGGCGCCGCGGAAGATGAAGGGGAAGCAGAGCACGTTGTTGATCTGGTTCGGGTAGTCCGAGCGGCCGGTACCCATGATGAGATCCCCGCGCACTCCGTGAGCCAGGGCAGGCTTGATCTCGGGGTCCGGGTTGGAACAGGCGAAGATCACCGGGTTGGGGGCCATCAGGGCCACCGCCTCGGCAGGCAGTACGTCCGGGCCGGAGACGCCGACGAAGACGTCAGCCCCGTCGATGACATCCATCAGGGTACGCAGGGGGGTGTCGTTGGCGAAACGCTGCTTGTACTGGTTGAGATCGGTGCGGCCGCTGTGGATCACACCCTGGCGGTCCAGCATGAAGATGTTGTGCGGCGCAGCCCCGCACTTGATCAGCAGATCCATGCAGGCGGTGGCGGCGGCACCGGCGCCCATGCAGACGATGCGGCTGGTGCCAATCTCCTTGCCCTGCACTTCCAGCGCGTTGAGCAGCCCGGCGGCGGTGACGATGGCGGTACCGTGCTGGTCATCGTGGAACACCGGGATGTCGCAGCGGGCGATCAGCGCCTCTTCAATCTCGAAGCACTCGGGGGCCTTGATGTCTTCCAGGTTGATGCCGCCGAAGGTGTCGGCGATGGCGGCCACTGTATCGATGAACTGGGCGCTGGTCTCGTGCTTCACCTCGATGTCGATGGCGTCGATGCCGGCAAAGCGCTTGAACAGCAGGGCCTTGCCCTCCATCACCGGCTTGGAGGCCAGCGGGCCCAGATTGCCCAGCCCCAGGATGGCGGTGCCGTTGGAGATGACGGCCACCAGGTTGCCCTTGCCGGTGTAACGGTAGGCATCGGCCGGATTGGCGGCGATCTCGCGTACCGGTTCGGCAACGCCCGGGCTGTAGGCCAGCGCCAGATCGCGAGCGGTCTCGGCGGGCTTGGTGAGGGCGATGGCGATTTTGCCCGGGACAGGTTGGGCGTGGTAGTCGAGTGCCTGTTGGCGGAGATCGTGCTGCTGATCGGACATGGGGGACCCCGATACGGAAATGAATGAGTGATGCGTTGGCTCGCCAGCGGGCGAGGGCTGAGGATCATAAAGAAATCCCCCGCCCTTTCACAGCATAAAATATCGCTGGATAGCAATGACAGGCTAATCAGTAGCATGTCATGCCACCCAAAACTACCCAATTAGTTATAGATTCGATTTCAATCCATGACTGGAATGCCGGCTTTTGCCTCTGCCTGCCGGGCGATGGCCTCCGTCATCCCCTGGAAGATGAAGAGGTGAAACGGCAGCATGGCAAGCCAGTAGGCCAGCCCCCAGGCCCCCTGCGGGTGCCAGTGGGCCGTCACCCTAAGCCGGGTCAGGCCGGACTCCAGGGGCTGGATGTTGAACTCCAGCCGACCGACGCCGGGGGCCTTCATGTTGAACAGCAGATCCAGCCTGCGTCCTTCATCCACCCCGAGGATCTGCCAGGAGTCGAGCATGTCCCCCTTCACGAAACGATCCGGATTGGTGCGGCCACGGGTGCGGGCCGGGCCGCCAATCAGGTGATCCATCCATTCGCGAACCACCCACAACTCGTTCATGTAGAAGTAGCGCTGCTCACCCCCCAGTTGTTGCAACACCTGCCACACCACCTCGGGGGCGGCGAGGCAGATGGCATCGCCGCTGGCGGTGCGGTCATAGAAGCCGTACTCGGGATGGCGCCAGCGCAGGCCGAGCGGGGTCTCCTCCCCCTGCTGCTCGGCGCCCAGCCGCTGCTCCAGAGAGAGGCTCTCGGCCAGCGCCTCGTCGAAGCTGAGCAGATGCTGGGGCAGCAGGGCGCGCAAGGGGCCATCATCCGCCGGGATGTCGTGCTTGAGCCCCCCCACCAGCGCCTTGGCGATGGGTTGGGGAACCGAGGTGGCGAACTGCAGCCACCAGGCGGAGAGCCGGGGGCTCAAAAAAGGTATCGGAATGATGGGGCAGCGTTTGCCGATATGGGCTGCGAACTTCTGGAGCTGCTGCTGGTAGCTGAGCAGCTCGGGGCCGGCCGCATTGAAGATCTGGCCATCCACCCCGTCGGCTTCCACCAGCCCGCCCAGATAGTGCAAGAGGTTGGAGAGGGCAATGGGGGGCGTGCGGGAGCGCACCCACTTGGGCGTCACCATCATGGGCAGGTTGTACACCAGATCCCGCATCACCTCGAACGCCGCCGAGCCGGGGCCTATGATGATGCCGGCACGCAGCTCTACCGTGGGCACCCCTGCGCTGCGAAACAGCTCCCCACAGTAGCGCCGGGAGTTGAGGTGGCGACTGTTGCAGGGCTCGGGCTGGATGGCGCCGAGATAGACGATGCGGCGCACCCCGGCGGCACGGGCGGCGGCGGCGAAGTTCTTCACTCCCTGCTGCTCCAGCCGGTGAAAACCGGCCCCCGCCCCCATGGCGTGAACCAGATAGAAGACGGTGTCGACCCCCGCCAGCGCAGGGGGCAGGGTGGCCGGCTTGAGGCTGTCGGCGAGGCGAAACGCCACCCCCTCCGGCAGACGGCAGGGACGACGGGCCCCGGCGATGACCCTGTACCCCAGACCCTGCAGATGAGGCACCAGGTAGGATCCTATGTACCCGGCAGCTCCCATCACCAGACATGTGCGCATCGGCTCTTCTCCCTTGGTTGAGCCAACACCATAGGGCAAAGCGGGGAATTACAGAATGGCGGCCAATAAAAAAGGCACCCGATGGGCGCCTTTTTCAGAATTCTTCAGAAGCAAGATTACTTCTTGGAGGTCAAGCCACCGAAACGCTTGTTGAACTTGTCTACGCGGCCGCCGCTAGAAACTTCTTTCTGCTTGCCGGTGTAGAACGGGTGGCACTCGGAGCACACGTCCAGGTTCAGATCTTTACCGATGGTAGAGAAGGTGTTGATGACGTTACCGCAAGAGCACTTGGCGGTGATGGCTACGTAGTCAGGATGGATACCAGCTTTCATGGACAACCTCAATTATCAGGCCGTGTCGCCATCCGATCTCTTGTCGGACACCACACGATTGTTGAACACAGTTTCAAAGGCTGCGAATAATATAGGAAACGCCTGAGATCAGGCAAGTGGCTTCGCAGAAAAAATAGGCAACCCCTGGTGAATTCTTCCCAAACGCTGGATCTGGTTCGTGTGGCTGTGCCGGTGCCGTTACGCCGTCATTTCGACTATCTCTCTCCCCTGCCCTTGCCTGCCCCCGGTTGCCGGGTCGAGATCCCGTTCGGCCCGCAGACCCTGGTCGGTCTGGTGGTGGATCACCCGACCGAGAGCCAGGTCCCCCGCAACAAATTAAAGCCCTTGAAGAGGGTGCTCGACAGCGCCCCCGTGCTGGGGCCCGACATCCTGGCGCTGATGGCCTGGAGCGCCGGTTACTACCAGCACCCGTTGGGGGAGGTGCTGCCCCACGCCCTGCCGGTGCTGGTGCGCAAGGGGGAGCCCGCCGCCTATCGCGAGCTGGAATTCTGGTTTGCTACCGAGGCGGGCATGGCCATCGACCTCAACGAGCTCAAACGGGCGGCCAAGCAGCAGCAGGCCCTCGCCTTGCTGCGCAAGGGGCCGCAGACCCCCTCCGCCCTCAAACAGGAGGAGATCCAGAGCGCGGCCCTCACCGCGCTGGAGAAGAAGGGACTGCTGGAGAAGCGCTCGCTGGAGCCGAGCCATGATGGCGACTGGGCCACCCGCTTCGAGCCGGGTGAGGGGCTGCGCCTCAACGGCGAGCAGGCGCTGGCGGTGGCCGCCGTCACCAGCCAGAGCAACAAGTTCGGTGCCTTCCTGCTGGACGGCATCACGGGCTCCGGCAAGACCGAGGTTTACCTCAGCATCCTCGAGCCCCTGCTCAAGGCGGGCAAGCAGGCGCTGGTGATGGTGCCGGAAATCGGCCTCACCCCCCAGACCATCAACCGCTTTCGCCGCCGCTTCAACGTGCCCGTGGTGGCAATGAACTCCGCCATGAACGACAGGGAACGGCTCGACGCCTGGCTCGCCTGCCGCGACGGTGGTGCCGCCATTCTGATCGGCACCCGATCCGCGGTGTTCACGCCGTTCAAGGACCTCGGCATCATCATCATCGACGAGGAGCACGACGGCTCCTTCAAGCAACAGGACGGCTTTCGCTACCACGCGCGAGATCTGGCGGTGATGCGGGCCCATCGCGCCGGCATTCCCATCCTGCTTGGATCTGCCACCCCGTCGCTGGAGACGCTGCACAACGCCCGTAGCGGCAAGTATCACCACCTCACTCTCACTCGCCGCGCCGGCAACGCCCAGACCGCTCGCCAGGTGATCCTCGACATCAAGAACGTGCGGCTGCAGGCCGGGCTCTCCCCCCAGCTGGAGCAGCTGATGGCCGAACACCTGGCGGCGGGCAACCAGGTGATGCTGTTTCTCAACCGCCGGGGCTATGCGCCGGCACTCATCTGCCACCAGTGCGGCTGGAGTGCCGCCTGCGAGCGCTGTGACGCCTGGTACACCTGGCACCAGGCCGGTCGGCGGCTGCACTGCCACCACTGCGACAGCGTGCGCCCGTTGCCCCATCACTGCCCAGAGTGCGGCAGCAGCGAGCTCATCGGCTCCGGGGTCGGCACCCAGATGCTGGAGCAGCTGCTCGGCACCGTGTTCCCCCAATATCCGGTGGTGCGTATCGATCGGGACAACACCCGTCGCAAGGGGGAGCTGGAGACCCACCTCGGCGACATCAAGGCGGGCAAGTACAAGATCCTGATCGGCACCCAGATGCTGGCCAAGGGCCACCACTTCCCGGATGTGACCCTGGTAGGGCTGCTGGATGTGGATGGCGCGCTATTCAGTGCCGATTTTCGCGCCGCCGAGAAGCTGGCCCAGCTCTACACCCAGGTGGCGGGCCGTGCCGGTCGCGCCAGCAAGCCCGGGCTGGTGGTGCTGCAGAGCCACCACCCCGAACACGCCCTGCTGCAAGATCTGACCCAGAACGGCTATGGCCACTTCGCCGACACGGCGCTGAAAGAGCGCCGCCTGCTGGGGCTGCCACCGTTCAGCCATCAGGGGCTGTTCCGGGCCGAGGCCAACGGCCGCGACGAGGTACAGCTGTTCCTCAGTCGTCTCGCCGATACCCTGCGCAGCGCCCGCTATCCCCAGGTGCAGGTGCTGGGGCCCATCAGCGGCTTCATGGAGCGCAAGGCGGGCAAGTTTCGCATGCAGCTGCTGGTGCAGGGGCCCAGCCGGGCGCCACTGGCCCAGTTGCTCGACTGGGCAGTGACGGAGCTGGAGGGGTGGCCCGAGACCAAGCGGGTGCGCTGGAGTCTGGATATCGACCCCACGGAACTGAACTAGCGCGGCTCTGCCAGCACGGCCTCCGCCAACACCCTGGCCTGTTCCAGAGCCAGGGGCTGCTGATAGCTGTGGGCCATCACCACGGCCCCTTCCAACAGCAGGCATAATCCGGTGGCCTGCACCTCGGTGCATTCGAGGGCCTCCCTGACCCAGTTCAGCAACGCACGCTTGTGGGCCACCACCAGCTTGCGCACCGGGTGGCGAGGATCGGAGAACTCGGCGCTCGCGTTGATGAAGTTGCAGCCGTAGAAGTCGCTGCGGCCAAACCAGTCCGCAAAGCCATCGAGCAGCGCGAGCAACCTGGCCTCCCGCCCCGATACCCCATCCATCCTGGCATCGAGCAGGGCAAAGAACTCCGCATCCCGCGCCATCAGCACCGCTTCGATCAAGGCATCCTTGGTGGGGAAGTGGCGATAGAGGGTACGTTTGGTACTGCCCGCCTCGGCCCAGATGCGATCGATGCCGGTGGCGTGAAAGCCGTGACGATTGAACAGCCGATAGGCTGTCGTCATCAGCTGTTGCCGTTTTTCGCTCATGGTGACTTTCCTCTTGAAGTACACCGATCTGTCTACCTAATGTCGCAGGCTGGATCAAGTGATCCGGCACAGACAAGGAGACAGGAGATGGAAACAAGACGATGGCGAAGTGCCTGGCTGGCAGGGCTCGGTGCCTGCCTGGCCATAATGTTGCTCGGCTGGCTGGACATGAGCTGGCAGTCGACCCTGTTGATGGCACCGTTCGGGGCAAGCTGTGTGCTGCTCTTCTCACTGCCGGACAGTCCGCTGGCCCGTCCGCTGAACGTGCTGCTGGGAGGCCACCTGTTATCGGCCACCGTGGGGTTGGTGGTGCAATTGCTCCCGCTACCGATGGAGCTCAAGCTGGCGCTGGGTGTGGGCCTGTCCATTGCACTCATGCAGGGACTGGGGCTGATCCACCCCCCTGCCGGAGCCAATCCACTGTTGATCCTGCTCACCACCCAGTCCTGGCCTTTCCTCTGGCAAACAGTGCTGCCCGGCGCCTTGCTGCTGATCATGGTGAGCCATTGCGCCAGGCGGCTGCAAACGTCACGGCTCACACCCACATAAACAACGAGGGGGCCAAGGCCCCCTCGTTGTTTAATAGCAAGGCAAAGATGGCTTATTCGGCGACCTGGGAGACCCCGGTCAGGCGCACCTCGACCCGGCGATCCGGGGCCAGGCAGGCGATCATCTGCGCCTTGGCGCCATCCGGGCAGCTGCCCCCGGTCACGGGCGAAGACTCTCCCCGCCCTTCGGCACGCACCTTGTCGGCAAACAATCCCTTGGCGATGAGATAATCCGCCACCGTGCGGGCACGCTGTTCGGAGAGGGACTGGTTGTAGGCCTCCGAGCCGATGCGGTCGGTATGACCGATCACCGTCGCCACCCCGTCTTTCGGATTGGCCGCCAGGATCTGGGCAAACAGGTTGTCGAGGGCCTGACTGGCGGCCGGCTTCAGGGTCGCCTTGTTGAACTCGAACAGCACATCGGAATCCAGGCTGAACTGCTTCTCCACCAGCACGGGGGCCGGGGCGGGCGCAGGTTCGGGCGCAGGCGTTGGTGCCACCGGCTCGTCGCCGATCTGGCCGAAGCGATAGAGCATGCCGACCGACAGCAGGCCGTTGTCCATCTCGATGCCTGACTCGTCGAGGGAAGTCTTGCCAAGGGGGGTGGTGTACTGGTATTCGAGGCGGGCGGCCCAATCCTTGTCGATGGCGTATTCGACCCCCAGCGCCCCGACAAAGGCTGCACCATGATATTTGTTGCCCTCATGGGATTCGGAGAGGCTGCTGGTGCCATCGCTGGCCCTGACGTTGAGTGAGCTCTCGGTCCAGGCATAGGCCCCCCCGAGACGGCCGTAGATATCCAGTGCCGAGGTTGCAGGCAGGATGATCTTCATGGTGGCCTGCACCATCTGGGCCTTGGCCTCGCCATCGAGTGCGAAATCAACCCCGTTGCCCGAGTAGTGCTTGTCCACCTGATACTTGCCGAGCCAGTCATAGCCGAGCTCAACCGCCACGTTTCTGTTCACCTGATAACCGGCAAACAGCCCCAGACCGAGATCATCGCTGTTCTCGTTCACCTTGGTCGCATCGAACAGCTCTTCGACCTGAGCGTTGTAATCCACCCCGTAATAATTTGACCAGCCGGCCTTGCCGCCGACATACCAAGTGTTGTCCTGGGCGGCAGCCTGCACCGTCCCTGTTGCCATCAAAGCGCCGATCAGGACGGCGAGCATAGATCTGTTCATGGATGAGCCCCTGCAATGAATTGTTATGACGCTGCTGCGTCTCTCTTCCCTGACGGGGCCCTGAACCCAAGCCCCGCATTCAGATTATCCCATCTGCAACCAGCCTCAAACGACCAGGGACTCAGGAGTGTGATATTGGCGACATTATCAGCCACCGTGCCCCCAATCATGGGGGCCGGCGCGTTGCCCATAAAAAAACGAAGAGCCGGGCTCTTCGTTTTTCATCTGGCAAGGGGATGGCTCCCCGCTCACTGACTGCCCTGGCTCGCCAGGAACAAGCGGTAGGCGGGATCCTCGCTCACCTCTTTCCAGCCGTAGCCAATCTCGTGCAGGTAGTCGTGGAAAGCCGCCACGTCCTCGTCCGGCAGCTCGAAGGCGCAGAGCACCCGTCCGTAGTCGGCGCCGTGGTTGCGGTAGTGGAACAGGCTGATGTTCCAGCGACAGCCCAGGGTCTCGAGGAAGCGCATCAGGGCCCCCGGCTGCTCCGGGAACTTGAAGCTGTAGAGACGCTCACCGAGGGGCCGGGCCGGGCGGCCGCCAATCATGTAACGCACGTGGTTCTTGGCCAGCTCGCTCTCGGTCATGTTGACCACCGGATAACCGTTGCCGCCGAGCTGATCGATGATCTGGCCCAGCTCCTCGTCACCGCCGGTGAGGCGCACCGAAACGAACAGCGACGCCTGCTCGGCATCCGCATAGCGATAGTTGAATTCGGTCACCATGCGCGGCCCCAGCTGACGACAGAAGTCGAGGAAGGCCCCCTTGCGCTCGGGGATGGTCACCGCCAGCATGCCCTCGCGCTTCTCACCGATCTCGCAGCGCTCCGACACGTAACGCAGGCTGTGGAAGTTGACGTTGGCGCCGGACAGAATGGCCGCCATCCGCCCCCCTTTCACCTGCTCTCGCTCGCTGTACGCTTTGAGGCCTGCCAGGGACAAGGCCCCCGACGGCTCGGCGATGGCGCGGCAGTCGTCGAAGATGTCTTTGAGCGCGGCGCAAATCTGGTCGTTGGAGACGGTCACCACCTCGTCCAGATACTGGTTGCACAGGCGGAAGGTCTCGGTGCCGATACGCTTGACCGCCACCCCGTCCGCAAACAGGGAGACCCGTTCCAGGTTGACCGGCTCGCCGGCCGCCAGCGCGGCCTTGAGGCAGGCGGACCCCTCCGCCTCCACCCCGATCACCTTCACATCCGGCAGCAGTTGCTTGATGTAGACCGCCACCCCGGCGGCCAGGCCGCCGCCGCCCACCGGCACGAAGACGTGGGTGAGGTGGGTATCCTGCTCCAGTAGCTCCTTGCCGATGGTGCCCTGGCCCGCGATCACCTCGACGTCGTCGAACGGCGGGATCAGGGTGTAGCCCTCCAACTCGGCGAGTCGGCGGCTCTCGCCGTAGGCCTCATCGAAGCTGTTGCCAAACAGCATGACGTTGCCGCCCTGACGGCGCACCGCGTCGATCTTGATGTCCGGTGTGGTCTTGGGCATCACGATGATCGCCTTGATGCCGAGCTTGGCGGCCGACAGGGCGACCCCCTGGGCGTGGTTGCCGGCGGAGGCGGCGATGACGCCGCGTTCTTTCTGCTCCTGGGTCAGGGTGGCGATCTTGTGGTAGGCGCCGCGCAGCTTGAAGGAGTGAACCGGTTGCAGATCCTCCCGCTTCAGGCTGACGTGATTGCCAAGCCGCTCGGAGAGTTTCTTCAGGGTTTGCAAAGGGGTGACCCGCGCCGCCTCGTAGACGGGGGAGAGCAGTACCTTGCGTAGATAATCCGCCGCAGAGACCATGGTTTATACCCCCGTCTCGTGGCGAAGGGCGCGCAATGCGCCCATATCATGACAGTTCATTCTCTCACTCCCCCAGCAGGGTGCGATCGCGCACCGCGCCCTTGTCGGCGCTGGTGGCGAACATGGCGTAGGCACGCAAGGCAAAGGAAACCTCGCGCTGACGATCGACCGGCTTCCAGCCACGGGCAGAGACGGCGGCGCGACGAGCAGCCAGCACGCTGTCTGCCACCTCCAGCACCATGCTGCGGGCCGGGATGTCGATGTTGATGATGTCGCCATCCTCCACCAGACCGATAGTGCCACCGGAGGCCGCCTCCGGGGAGACGTGGCCGATGGAGAGACCCGAGGTACCGCCGGAGAAGCGACCGTCGGTGATGAGGGCGCATGCCTTGCCCAATCCCATGGACTTGAGATAGGTGGTGGGATAGAGCATCTCCTGCATGCCGGGGCCCCCTTTCGGGCCCTCGTAGCGGATCACCACCACTTCACCGGCTTTCACCGTGCCGTCCAGAATGCCGCTCACCGCGCTCTCCTGGCTCTCGAATACCCGGGCCGGGCCGCGGAAGGTGAGGTTCTCCTCGTCCACCCCGGCGGTCTTGACGATGGCCCCGTTGAGGGCGAGGTTGCCAGCGAGGACCGCCAGGCCACCTTCCTGGCTGTAGGCGTGATCGAAGGAGCGGATGCACCCCTCGGCGCGGTCCAGATCCAGCTCGGGCCAGCGGCAATCCTGACTGAACGCCTTGGTGGTACGGATGCCGGCAGGGCCTGCACGGTAGAAGTCGTGAACCCCCTTGTCATTGCTGCGGCTGACGTCATATTCGGCCAGCAGCTCCACCAGGGAAGTGCCCAGCACGTTGCGGGTATCCCCGTGCACCAGGCCCGCTTTTTCCAGCTGACCCAGGATGGCAACCACGCCGCCGGCGCGGTGCACGTCTTCCATGTGGTACTTCTGGGTGGAAGGCGCCACCTTGCACAGCTGGGGCACCTTGCGGGACATGCGGTCGATGTCGGACATGGTGAAGTCGACGCCCGCCTCCTGGGCTGCCGCCAGCAGGTGCAGCACGGTATTGGTGGAGCCGCCCATGGCGATGTCGAGCGCCATGGCGTTCTCGAACGCCGCCTTGGTGGCGATGTTGCGCGGCAGTGCCGAGGCATCGTCCTGCTCATACCAGCGCTTGGCCAGAGTGACGATGCGCTGGCCCGCCAGCTTGAACAGCTGCTCGCGATCGGCGTGGGTCGCCAGCAGGGAGCCGTTGCCCGGCTGGGAGAGACCCAGTGCCTCGGTCAGGCAGTTCATGGAGTTGGCGGTGAACATGCCGGAGCAGGAGCCGCAGGTGGGGCAGGCGCTGCGCTCGATCTGGTCGCTCTGGGCGTCGGAGACCTTGGGGTCGGCACCCTGGATCATGGCGTCCACCAGATCCAGCTTGATGATCTGGTCGGAAAGCTTGGTCTTGCCCGCTTCCATGGGTCCGCCGGAGACGAAGATCACCGGGATGTTGATGCGCAGGGCAGCCATCAGCATCCCCGGGGTGATCTTGTCGCAGTTGGAGATGCAGACCATGGCGTCGGCGCAGTGGGCGTTGACCATGTACTCCACCGAGTCGGCGATGAGCTCCCGGGACGGCAGGGAATAGAGCATGCCACCGTGGCCCATGGCGATGCCGTCATCCACGGCGATGGTGTTGAACTCCTTCGCGACCCCGCCAGCCGCCTCGATTTCGCGGGCGACCAGCTGGCCCAGATCCTTGAGGTGGACGTGGCCCGGCACGAACTGGGTGAAAGAGTTGACCACGGCGATGATGGGCTTGCCGAAATCCTGATCGGTCATGCCGGTGGCACGCCAGAGGGCGCGGGCCCCGGCCATGTTACGTCCGTGGGTGGTGGTGGCGGATCTCAACTTCGGCATTGTCTCTACTCCCTGAATGCCCCTGGGGCGCATTGTCTTTCAACATGAATGTGTGATTCGCGGATCGGTAATCGATCCTGGTGAAGGCACCTCGGGGAGCCTTCACCGGAAGCGACTCGGGGAGGCGTGACGCCTCCCCGCTCTCATCAGTCGTTGACCGGCGTCAGCCAGCCCCACTTGTCTTCGGTCTTGCCGTTGAACAGGCCGAAGAAGGCGTTCTGCAACTGCTCGGTCACCGGGCCACGGCAACCGGCGCCCACCTTCATCCGATCCACCGAGCGCACCGGGGTCACCTCGGCCGCCGTGCCGGTCATGAAGATTTCGTCTGCGACGTACAGCGCTTCACGGGGCAGCGCCTGCTCGCGTACCTCGTAACCCAAGTCGCGCGCCAGCGTCATGATGGTGTCGCGGGTGATGCCGGGCAGGATGGCGGCGGTGGCGGGCGGGGTGAACAGCACGCCGTTCTTCACCAGAAACAGGTTCTCCCCCGCCCCTTCGCTCAGATAGCCGTTCACATCCAGCGCCAGCCCCTCGGCGAAGCCGTTGCGCTTGGCCTCGCGGCTGATGAGCTGGGAAGAGAGATAGTTGCCCCCCGCCTTGGCACCGGTCGGGATGGTGTTGGGAGCGAGCCGGTTCCAGGAGGTGACGCACACATCCACCCCGTTTTTCAGCCCCTCTTCTCCGAGGTAGGCGCCCCAGGGCAGGGCCGCGACCATGAGGTCGGCCTTGGCATCCAGCGGCGGATGCAGCCCCAGCCCCACGTTGCCGACAAAGGCCAGCGGGCGCAGGTAGCCGCTCTTCAGGCCGTTCTCGCGCACCACGGTGCGGCAGGCTTCATTCACTTCGGTCTCGCTGTAGGGGACGTCCATCCAGTAGATCTTGGCGGAGTCGAACAGGCGTCGGGTGTGCTCCTGCAGGCGAAAGATGCAGGTCCCCTTGGGAGTGTCATAGGCCCGCACCCCCTCGAACACCGAGGAGCCGTAGTGCAGGGCATGGCTCATGACATGCACCTGGGCATCCTGCCAGGGGACCAGCTTGCCGTTGAACCAGATGTATTGGGGGTGGGCGGCGGATTGGGAAGGCTGTGACATTGGCTTGGCTCCTTAAGCTCTGATCCGGGGTTGCTGTTCCAGTGCATCGACCCGGGAGACATCCACCAGCTTGACCAGCTGGCACCACAACTGCTGGATGGGACGTACCGATTCGACAGTAACCGTGATCCGCAGCTGTTGGCAATCCTGCTCCATGTTGAGGGCGCAGAGATTGAAACCGCGGTGACGGACCACCCGCAGCACCCGTTCCATCACTTCGGGTCTGGGTTGGGCATGGATTTCCAGGGTGCTGGTATTGAGCTGGTTCATGGGCGTTGCTCCATCATCTTGTGGTTGGCGACTCCTGGCGGAACCAGGGGCCAGACATTTTCTTCCTCTGAAATAGCCACATGCAGCAGATAGGCACTCTCGCTCGCCAGCAGGCGATCCAGTGCCGGACCTATCTCTTCCTTGCATGTGATGGTCTCGCCGGGAATGCCGAAGGCGGCAGCCAGGGCGACGAAATCGGGGTTGTCGGACAGATTGGTCTCGCTGTAGCGACCGTCGAAGAACAGCTCCTGCCATTGGCGCACCATGCCGAGGCGCTGGTTGTCCAGCAGCACCATCTTCACCTTTAGCCGGGCCCGGCGGATGGTGCCGAGCTCCTGCACGTTCATCATGAAGGAGCCGTCCCCGCTCACCAGCACCACCTCGTCATCGGGGCGCGACATCTTGGCGCCGATGGCGGCGGGCAGGCCGAAGCCCATGGTGCCGAGGCCGGCACTGGAGAGGTGGTTGCGCGGGCTGGTGAAACGCATGTGCTGGGCCACCCACATCTGGTGCTGACCCACGTCGCAGGCCACCACGCTGGTGTCAGGCAGCTGGCTTGAAAGCTCTTTGAGCAGAGCCGGGGCGTAGATGGCCTGACCCGGATGGTCGTAGCGGAAGGCGTATTCCCGAGCCATGGTGGCGCAGTGCTCGCGCCAGGGGTCGAGGGTCAGCGTCATCGCCAGGGCGGGCAGCACACGCTTGAGATCCGTGGTGATCCCCACATCGGCGGCGCGGCGCTTGCCGAACTCGGCGGCGTCCACATCCAGGTGGATCACCTTCGCCTCGGGGGCAAATTCCTCCAGCTTGCCGGTCACCCGATCATCGAAACGGGCGCCTACCACCACCAGCAGATCGCACTGCTGTACCGCCAGGTTGGCGGCCTTGGTACCGTGCATGCCGAGCATGCCCAGATAAACGGGGCTGTCGGGGTCGAGGGCACCTATCCCCTTGAGGGTGGTGACCGCCGGCATCCCCGTGGTGGCGGCAAAGTCGCGCAGCTGCTGCTCGGCATTGGCCATGCCCACCCCACCACCGACGTAGAGTACCGGACGCTCGGCACCGGCCAGCAGGGTGCGGGCGGCCGTCAGCTCGGCCTGATTCAGGGGCTCGGGTTCCTCCACTGCAAACAGCGGGCTTTGAGAAGGAACGGCGGCCAGCTGCACATCCTTGGGCAGGTCGATGAGCACGGGACCCGGACGCCCTTCGGTGGCGATGGCGAAGGCTTCGGCAATGACCCGTCCCAGATCCGCCGGGTCCGTCACCATGAAGGAGTGCTTGGTGCAGGAAAGGGACATGCCGAGCACGTCCACTTCCTGAAAGGCATCGGTACCGACGGCGGCGCAGGGCACCTGGCCGCTGATGGCCACCAGCGGTACCGAATCGAGCAGTGCCTCCGCGAGGCCGGTGACCAGGTTGGTGGCGCCGGGGCCAGAGGTAGCGATGCAGACCCCCACCTGACCGGAAGCGCGGGCATAACCCACCGCAGCCATGGCGGCACCCTGCTCGTGGCGGCAGAGCTGATGGGCCAGGCCACCGTCATACAGGGCGTCGTAGACCGGCATGATGGCTCCGCCCGGGTAACCAAACACCTGGGTCACACCCTGTTTCTTGAGAGCCTGTACCAAAAACTGCGCGCCGTTCATGTGGAAAATCCTGTCCTTTGGTCGAAAAAAAACCCCCGGGCCGTGAGGCTCGGGGGTCGCTTGTTTCGTTCTGTCCGGTGGTGGGTCTATCCCTTGTTCCGTGCAGCCAAACGAGCCCCGAGCGGTGAGATAATAATCACCACTAGGACCACAATAATGCTGACGAAACGGGAGGCCATGTTCATAGTTACAACCGGAAATCCTGTGAAATGGGAGCGGAGCTTGCCGCGAATGGCTATTAGAACTAGCACGGTGATTTTTATTGGGCAAGCACTTTTTACCTGACAAGACTCTGATTTTAACTGCTCTGAAACCTGACAACTGGAACAAAAAACTAATAAAAAACGATTAACCAGCATATACATCAAACCAAGGACGGTATTTATGTCATTAGCTGTTGTTTATAGCCGTGCCAGCCTGGGGATAGCGGCGCCGCAAGTCACGGTGGAGGTGCACCTCTCCAACGGCCTGCCCGCCTTCAACATGGTGGGGTTGCCGGAAACCTCGGTGAAAGAGTCGCGGGATCGGGTGCGCAGCGCCCTGCTCAACGGCAATTTCGAATTTCCGGCCAAGCACATCACGGTCAACCTGGCCCCTGCGGATCTGCCCAAAGAGGGGGGCCGCTTCGACCTGGCCATCGCCATCGGCATTCTCGCCGCATCCAAGCAGATACCCGCAAAATACCTGCTCGATCACGAATTTTTAGGGGAATTGGCCCTGACGGGCGAGATCCGCCCCGTGCTTGGGGTGCTCCCCTCGGTGCTCGCCTGCCGCGACGCAGGGCGCACCCTGCTGGTCCCACGGGAGAACGGTCCGGAGGCTTCCCTCATACAGGATGCCGAGGTGCGCACCGCCCACCAGCTGCTGGCGGTCACCGCCTGGCTGGCGGGCCAGTACGAACTGCCGCTGCCGGAACCCCAGAGCGCGGAGACCCTGCCCGACGTGCCGGATCTGCAGGATGTGATCGGTCAGTCCCAGGCGAAGCGGGCGCTGGAGATCGCCGCAGCTGGCAGCCACAACCTGCTGTTCATCGGCCCCCCCGGCACCGGCAAGAGCATGTTGGCCAGCCGTCTGCCCGGCATTCTGCCACCGCTGAGCGAACAGGAGGCGCAGCAGACCGCCGCCATCCACTCCATCGGCGGCCTCACCCCCCGCGCAGGCCACTGGCACCACAGGCCGTATCGCACGCCCCATCACAGCGCCTCGGCAGTGGCGCTGGTGGGCGGGGGTACCCATCCCAGGCCTGGCGAAATTTCCCTCGCCCACAACGGGGTCCTGTTTCTGGATGAACTGCCGGAGTTCGAGCGCAAGGTGCTCGACTCCCTGCGCGAGCCGCTGGAGACCGGGCACATTACCATCAGTCGCGCCGCCCGCCAGGTGGATTTTCCCGCCCGCTTCCAGCTGGTGGGTGCCATGAATCCCAGCCCCTGCGGCCATTATGGCGACGGCCAGACCCGCTCCAGCCCGGATCAGATCCTGCGCTATCTGGGCAAGCTCTCCGGCCCCTTTCTCGACAGGTTCGATCTGACGGTAGAGGTCCCGCTCTTGCCCAGGGGGAGCCTGACCGGCAAGGCGGAGCGGGGGGAGTCGAGCCAGCAGATACGCGAACGGGTGCTGGGGGCGCGAGAGCGCATGCTGAGTCGCAGCGGAAAACTCAACAATCTGCTGGATAGTCGTGAAATCGAAGATGTTTGCAGATTATCGCCACAGGATGCCGAGTTTCTGGAGGGTGCAATCCAGAAGCTGGGGCTCAGCATCCGGGCCTGGCACCGCATCCTGCGGGTATCGCGCACCATCGCCGATCTGGCGGGACACGCCACCATCGAGAGAGCGCATCTGATCGAAGCCCTGGGCTATCGTGCCATGGACAGGCTGTTGTCACGGCTGCGCGGGGGCCAGTGAGCGGGGGAACGGCAGCAGACACCTCCCGACCCGGAAAGGGCGCCACCATGGTCTAGTCGTGGGCCGGCTGATATTATGGCAACAGATCTGACCACTTGGTTGCCATCCACCGATACGAAGACGGATTCCACCATGCCCAACAAGCTGATAGAGCGACTGCGCGGCAGCCTCTCGACCCTGCTATATTTCATCAACACCCTGTTCTGGTTTGTCCCCGTCCTGCTGCTTGGCCTCATCAAGCTGCTGCAGCCCTTCCAGGGGGCGCGACGTCTCTGCAACACCCTCCTGGACGGCTGTGCCACCCACTGGATAGGTTTTAACAATCTGATCCAGAAAACCATCATCAACACCCCTTTCGATGTGGTCGGAGTGGACAAAGGGCGCCGGAATGAGTGGTATATGGTGATTGCCAACCATCAATCCTGGGTCGACATACTGGTACTGCAGCGGATTTTTAATCAAAAAATCCCCTTCCTGAAGTTTTTCCTCAAGAAAGAACTGATTTGGGTACCTTTTCTCGGCCTGGCCTGGTGGGCGCTGGATTTCCCCTTCATGCGGCGATATTCGCGCAAGTTGCTGGAAAAGAAGCCGCATCTGAAGGGAAAAGACATAGAGACCACGCGCCAGGCCTGTGCCAAGTTCCGCCATATGCCGGTGAGCGTGATGAACTTCGTGGAAGGGACCCGCTTCACCGTCGGCAAGCACGACAAGCAAGGGGCACCCTATCGTCATCTGCTGCACCCGAGAGCAGGGGGCATCGCCTTCACCCTGGCGGCCATGGGGGATCAACTGCACAAGCTGGTGGATGTGACCATCGCCTATCCCGGCGGCGTCCCCAGCTACTGGGACTTCATGTGCGGTCGGGTCAAGGAGATCAAGGTTCGGGTCCGCTTTCTGCCGATCGAACGCAATCTGGTGGGGGATTACTTCAATGACCCCGAGTTCCAACAAGAGTTTCAACAGTGGTTGAACGGGATCTGGCACGAGAAGGACCAGACCCTGGATAAGCTGCTGGCGGACAAGACGCAGTAAGACACTCATGCCAAACCTGCTCCCGGGCCCCCTGGTGCTGTTCATCAGCGCCGGCCTGACCATACTGTTTACCGCCCTGTGTGCCAGCCTGATCCTGCTGGTTTCTCTGGCCAAACTGCTGCTGCCCGTGCCGGCCTTTGGTCGCGCCTGCAGCCGGCTCAACAATCGCTTCATGGGCCTGTGGCTCGGTTGCAACGCCCTGGTGATCCGCCTCACTACCCGCATCGACTGGCAGATCGAGGACAATACCCGGCTGCGCAAGGATGGCTGGTATCTCATCATCAGCAACCACATGAGCTGGACCGATATCGTGGTGCTCGGCCATCTCTTCCGCGACCGGCTGCCGGTGCCCAAGTTCTTCATGAAGCACGAGCTCATCTACATCCCGCTGCTGGGGCTCGCCTGCTGGGGGCTGGACATGCCCTTTATGCGCCGCTATTCGAGAGAGTTTCTGCTAAGAAATCCGCATCTGCGGGGCAAGGATATCGAGACCACCCGCAACGCCTGCGAGAAGTTTCGCCACATACCCACCACCGTCATCAACTTCGTGGAGGGGACCCGCTTCACCGATCAGAAGCGCGAGGCCGCCCGCTCCCGCTATCGCCACCTGATGCCGCCCAAGGCGGCCGGGCTCGCCTTCACCCTGGCAGCCATGGGCGATCAGTTCGACAGCCTGATCAACGTCACCATCAGCTACCCGGACAACCCCGACACCCCCTTCAAGGATTTCCTGATGGGGAAGATGAAGCGCATCCGGGTGCGGATCGAGGAGCTGCCGGTGGACGAGCAACTGGTGGGGGATTACTTCAACGACAAGCAGTTTAAACGCGGTTTCCAGGAGTGGCTGAACGCACGCTGGAAGGAAAAAGACGACGTGCTGGCGCAGTGGCAGGCGGCCGATGCGGCGGCTCAGACCGATCCGCAGGCAGCCAAGGCGAGCGCCGAGGCCAGCTCGGGCAGCTGATCCTCGCTGAACACCGCGATGCCATGGCGGCGCAGCAAAGCCGTGGTCTTGCCCTCTCCCGCCAGTGAAACCCCTTCGAAGCGGCCATTGTAGATGCGGCCGCTGCCGCAGGAGGGGCTCCCCTCCTTCAGAAGGGCGAAGCGAATGTCCTGCTGCTGACAGAGGGCCAGCGCAAGGGCGGCGCCCCGGTCGAACTCGGCAGTCACATCCAGCCCGCTTTCGGTAACCACCTGCTCCCCCTGGCGCTCGGCAGGGGGGCGTGGCGTCGGCAGGCCACCCGCCACTTCGGGGCAGAAGGCCAGTGCCCGCCCCTCGGCTCCCAGCGCCTGCAGCCAGTCGCTGACAATCCCCTTGCTCTGGCCGTCGTAACGCACCGGCTGCCCCAGCAGACAGGCGCTCACCAGCACCTTGTGCATTCCCGTCTCTCCCATGCTTTGACTTCCTGTGTGAGGTGCCAGTGCACCAGACCCGCTATGGGGTGACAATCCGGCTTTCGCAGACATCGGCTTATGCTTCCGCACCGTGCATCACCTGATCGAACATGACGCAACAGGGGGTCTCCAGCCGATAGAGGATGGCGGGACGTTGCTTGCCGGTCCGCTTGCGCCCTGTGTCCACCAGGATGTCGGCACGGTGGAGCCGCTTGCGAAATGCGGCCGTGTTCATGGGGGTCTGCAGGACGATCTCGAACGCCCGTTGCACCTCGGAGAGGGTGAATTCTGCCCCCAGCAGATGCAGCGGCAGGGTGCTGTAACGGCTCTTGATGCGCAGCCGCTCCAGCCCCATGGCGACCAGCTTGCCGTGATCGAAGGCGAGTTGCAGGCCGGGCAGATCGTCCAGAGGATGCCAGCGACCGCGCACCGCCCCCCCATCGGGATCCGCCAGACAGAGATAGACGAGGGTGGTGGACCAGCCGCGGGGATCCCGCTCCAGGTTGCCGAGGGTACAGACCTGCTCGCTGTAGCAGTGCTCCAGCCCCCACTCTGCCAGAAGGCGATGGCGAGCCGCGTCCAGATCCCGATCCCGGGTCTCGTCGATGCGCAGGGCCGGCAACTGCCAACAGTGGGCAAAGGGGGGGCGATCCCGGGTCTCGAGAAGCAGCTCGAGCCGCTCCTCGCGCAACCGCAGCACCACCATATCCAGACTCATTCTCGGCATCCTGGTCGACCTGCTCGCCTTCTAATAATGTTTGGTAGATAATATCACAAGAATATTATGTGAAGGAGCCATCCATGGGAATCATCGCCAGCCTGGATATTGATGCGCAGAAGGGATTCACCCCCCTCTGCCCGAACGAGCTGCCCGTCGCTGGCGGGGATACCATAGTAGCGGCGCTCAATGCCCAGGCTGCCCTCGCCACCCTGCGAACCGGCAGCAAGGATGCCCACCCCGCGAACGCCCCCTGGGTGGTGACCGAACCCGGCGCCATGTTGCAACCCCTTGCTCTGGCGAATGCCGATCTCACCTGGCCGGCCCACTGCGTGCCCGGCACACCTGGGTTCGAGCTGCTCGACGGCCTGCCCGCCCCCATCGACTACGACTTCTTCGTCTGGAAGGGGGTCGAGCCGGACCTGCATCCCTATGGCGCCTGCTATCACGACCTGGCGGAGCGGCGCAGCACCGGGCTCATCGAGTTCCTGCACGCCCGCGGCGTCACTACCGTGCTGGTCGGCGGCCTCGCCACCGACTACTGCGTCAAGACCAGCGTGCTGCAACTGCGTCGCGCCGGTTTCCGGGTCATCGTCCACCTCGACGCCTGCCGCGGCATCGCCCCCGAGACAATCGACCAGGCCCGCACCCGGATGATCGAGGCCGGCGCCGAGCTGGCCCAGACCCTGGCCGACATTCAACGCCTGCTGGATGCCTGATATGCCTTCCATTTTCCACTGCCCACCCGACACCGGCGCCCACCCGTCACAGATGCAGCCAGAGTGCGTTGCCCGCGCAGCACTCATCACAGGAGCCTGATATGCCTCCCATCCTCCACAGCCTGCTCGACACCGATGCCTACAAGCTGCACATGCAGCAGGCGGTGTTCCATCGCTATCCGGATGCCAACGTCATCGCCGAGTTCCACAGCCGCAACGAAGAAGATCTGCTGCCCATGATGGGCCAGATCGAGGAGCAACTGCGCCTCGCTGGCTCCCTGCGCCTGACCCGGTCCGAACTCGACTTCCTGGCCGAACGCCCCTTCTTCACGCCCGACTACCTGGACCACCTGCGCCGCAAGCCGCTGGACGCCTCCCTGCTCAAGGTGTTCGAGCAGGATGGCCGCATCAATGTGCGGGTCGAAGGCCCCTGGCAGGACGTGATCCTGTGGGAGATTCCGGTACTCGCCATCATCAGCGAGATGCGCAACCGCTTCCGCTATCCCCAGTTCGGCGTCAGACAGGCACTGGAGCGGCTCGATCAGAAGATCGACAAGCTGGAGCGGGAGCTGAGCCGGGAGGAGATGAGCGAGTTCAACCTCATCGACTTCGGCACCCGTCGCCGCTTCTCCCTCGCGGTACAAGACGCCGTGGTGGGTCGCCTCAAAGAACGACTGCCGGCGTTTCGCGGCACCAGCAACTACCTGCTGGCCCAGAAGTACCGGTTGCCCGCGGTGGGCACCCAGGCCCACGAGTGGTTCCAGGCCCACCAGCAGCTCGGCTTCCCGCTGGAGCTCAGCCAGCGTGCCGCCCTCACCAGCTGGCTGGACGAATTCACCAACCACCTCGGTATCGCGCTCACCGACTGCATCACCATGGATGCTTTCCTGCGTGACTTCGACTTCGAGCTGGCAAGCCGCTACCAGGGGCTGCGCCACGACTCCGGTGATCCCGTGGTGTGGGGCGAGAAGGCCATCAGCCACTATCAGCGGCTCGGCATCGACCCTGCCGAGAAGACGCTGGTCTTCTCCGACGGGCTCAACCTCGACAAGGCCGTCGAGCTGCTGCGCCACTTCCGCGGCCGCATCAACACCAGCTTCGGCATCGGCACCAAGCTCACCTGCGATCTGCCCGGCGTCAACCCAATGAACATCGTGTTCAAGCTGATGGAGTGCAACGGCGGCCCGGTCGCCAAGATCTCCGACAGCCCGGGCAAGACCCTCTGCCGGGATGCGGACTTCATTCGCAACCTCAAGCAGGCCTTCCACGTCGGGGTCTGAGTCAGGCCCGCGAGACGCCAAACAAAAAGCCCGCCGGTTTGCACCGGCGGGCTTTTTTATCGACTCAGGAATTATCAGTCCTTCTTGGCCAGCAGGAATTTCACCAGCTGGTTGAACTGCTCCTGGGAAGTGATGGATTCAATCTTCACCATGTATTTGCCGTTGACCAGGAAGGCCGGCACACCGCGCACATTGTAGCTCTCGGTGTTGCGATCGAACTGGGAGACCATGCCGGAGACGGCGAAGCTGTCGACGGCACCGTCGAACTCCTCGGCCGGCACGCCATTGTCCACGAAGACCTGCTTCACGTCGGCGCGGCTCTGGGGGATCTGGCGCTGGGTGTGGATCTTGTCGAAGATGGCCGGGGTCAGCTTGCCTTCCACGTTCAGCAGATTGGCGACGGCGTAGGCACGCTGCATCTCGGGGCCCATTTCACGGCCCAGGAAGGCCACCGGGTTCTTCTTCATCGGCACGCCTTCCGGCAGGCTCTTCTTCAGATCCTCGGCAATCGGCTCGAACTTGGCGCAGTGCGGGCAGAAATAGGAGAAGAACTCCATCACTTCCGGCTGGGCGCTGCCGGTCTGGCTGACCACATCATAGTTGACACCTTCCTTGAATTGCGGGGCGGCGTGAACCATGGGGATCATCAGCATGGCAGCGAGGAAAAATAGTACTTTTTTCATGACGTTTCCTGTTAAGGGATCACTGTGAGGCACGCCCGGCGAACCGAAGCAGTCCAAGCCTATTGCCTCACCCTCGTGCCGTCAATGGCAAAGGCAGACAGGCGGGACCGCCATCCCGCCTCCCACGGGCACCTTGCCGCTGTGGCAATGGTACGGGCGACACCACCAACGGACGCCCCGTGGCGTGGCGATCTGCCGGGTTCGCGCCCCTACCACTGCGGCATCAGGCTGAGCGGCGGGGCCTTCAATGCCTCGAGCTGATCATGCAGGGTCGCAATCTGCTGGCGCCAGTAGTGTTCGGTGTTGAACCAGGAGAAGTGGCGGGGGAAGGCGGGATCTTCCCAGCGTCTTGCCAGCCAGGCCATGTAGTGGACGATGCGCATGGCACGCAGCGGCTCGATGAGCGCCAGCTCCCGCGGGTCGAACTCCATGAACTCCTCATACCCCGCCAGCAGGGTATCGAGCTGGATCTGCTGCTCATGACGCTCCCCGTTCAGCATCATCCAGAGATCCTGGATGGCGGGGCCGGTGCGGCAATCGTCGAGATCGACAAACAGGGGGCCGTCACGCCACAGGATGTTGCCCGGGTGGCAGTCCCCATGCAGGGAGATGCGTGCCACATCCAGGGTCATGGCGTCGCATACGTGCCGGATCAGCTCGTCCAGCACCCCGAAGAAGGACTTGGCCAGCCCGCTCGGCAACCACTCGCCTGCCGCCAGCAACTGACGCGGCTCGTGCAGCATGCTCTCCACATCCAGCGGAACCCGGTGATGAAAGGCATGGCTGGCACCGACGCTGTGGATGCGACCGAGGTAACGCCCCACCCACTCCAGCTGGTCCAGGTTGTCCACCTCGAACTGACGCCCCCCGACGCTCTGCCAGATGGCAAACGGGTAGCCCTGATGCTCCAGCAGGGTCTCGCCGGCAAAGGCAATGGGAGCGGCGACCGGGATCTCAGCTTCACAGAGGCGAGCGGCAAACGCGTGCTCTTCCAGGATCTGGGCCCGGCTCCAGCGACCGGGGCGGTAGAACTTCACCACGTAGCGACGGCGATCCTCATCCTGGAACTGATAGACGCGGTTCTCGTAACTGTTGAGCTCGATAAGGCCGGAGTCGATGCGCAAGCCGCTGAGATCGATGGCATCCATGATGAGATCGGGATTGAGGTCGGAATAGTTGAAACGCATGTCATCCACCATAGAAAAGGGGCGCTGTTGCGCCCCATTCTATCACCACTGTCTGCCGTTGCCGTGCATGGCGGTGCGCCTTGCCATCACAACCTGCTGATAAACTTGCTCGGTTGGCGCAACGTCCCCTTGCTGTCGTCCGGCGCCGCGCCTTCCCGCTTGAGCACGAACTGGACGTCCAGAGTGGGCCGCTTCAGGTTGAAGGGATCCACCGCCAGGCTCACCGGCAGGGTATAGATCTCGCCCGCCTTCAGTGTCACCTCGCGGGGTCCGAACCACTGGTACTCCGGCAGCCCTTCCACGTCCAGCCGGTAGGTCTGGGAGTTCAGGGTCTTGTTGAGGATCTTCAGGGTATAGGTGTTCTCGATGAGCCCTTCACTGTTTTCCCGGAACAGCTGGTTGCGATCCCGCAGGATATCGAGCCCCATGGGCATGATGGACATGGCGTTATAGACGAAGACCCCCAGCATGACGACCATCACCAGGCCATAGCCAATCAGCTTGGGCCGCGCCACCTGGGTTTCACTGTGGGCCAGCTTGTGCTCGGTGGTGTAACTGATGAGCCCTTTCGGATACCCCATCCGCTCCATGGTCTGATCGCAGGCGTCGACACAGGCGCCGCAGTTGATGCACTCGTACTGCAGACCGTCACGGATGTCGATACCGGTCGGGCAGACCTGCACGCAGAGGTCGCAGTCGATGCAGTCCCCCAGCCCCAGGGCCTTGGGATCGGTCTTGCGACCACGGGCGCCGCGGGTCTCGCCACGCTGGCTGTCATAGCCGACGATGTAGGTGTCCTTGTCGAACATGGCGGACTGGAAGCGGGCATAGGGGCACATGTGGATACACATGATGGCGCGCATCCAGCCGGCGTTGCCATAGGTGCAGGCGGCAAAGAACAGCACCCAGAAGATGACCCAGCCTCCCGCCTGCAGGGTGAAGAAATCGGGTACCAGGTGGAAGACATCCTGGAAGTAGGCGACGAAGGTCAGCCCCGTGCCCAGCGACAGCAGGATCCAGGCCAGGTGCTTGGCGCCCTTACGGGCCAGCTTCTCGCCGCTCCAGGGCGCCGCATCCAGCTTGCGACGCTTGTTGGCGGCCCCTTCCAGCTTCTCCTCGAACCAGATGAACAGGAAGGTCCACACCGTCTGGGGACAGAGGTAGCCGCACCAGACCCGGCCCAGGAAGGTGGTCACAAAGAAGAGGGCGAAGGCCGCGATCATGAAGACCCAGGCCAGCAGGGTGAGATCCTGCGGCCAGATGGTGGCACCGAAGATATGGAACTGCTGGTGCTCCAGATCGAACAGCACCGCCTGACGGCCGTCATAACGCAGCCAGGGCAGGAGGACAAAGAGCGCGACGAAGAACCAGCCCATGGCCTTGCGCACCCGCTGCCAGTAGCCGGTCTGGGAGCGGACATAGATGCGGTTGCCGGGGTTGAACCTGTCATCTCCCGCCTTGAAGGTGTTGGGATTGAAAGTCCCGGTGACGTCACCGGTCACATCCTTGATGTCGATCTTGTCCTTGTCGGCCATTGCAACACATCGCTCCACTCATATTGTTATGAAAGCGATTATATCTTAAACAACCTGCTAATTGTGTGGGTTAAATGTATCTATAGTTCGAGTCCCGTCGCAATTTCAGGCAACAAAAAAGGCGCATAGCCAGTTGACTATGCGCCTTTTCACAGATTCTCTTGAAACCTTTCTCTGATGGCGATATGACGCCCGGATTACTTGATGCCGCGGGCCTTGAGCAGGGCTTCCTTGAAGTCGGGCACGTGATCCTTGGCCAGCCCCGGGATCATCGCCTGCTTGTCGGATTCCCGCATCTTGAGGTGGTAGATCAGCATGTCGTCGGTCAGTGCGGACAGCGGACCGTCAAATCCCGCCTCCTCGGCCAGTTTGGCAACAAACTGCACCAGGCTGAGATCCTGCTCCTTGATCCAGGCAGGCTGCAGCAGTTCCAGCAGCTCTTCGATACGATGACATTGCATAGACGACCTCTTTAATCTGTCTTGTGAAACTCAGGCAACCTTACCCATCAAGGCTACTTCGATACGATCCCGGCCATTATGCTTGGCCTGATAGAGCGCCGCATCCGCTTTCTGGATAAGCTCGGCAATGGAGTGATGCTGATCCGGCACCAGGGTCGCCACCCCGAAGCTGCAACTGACCCGCCCCGAGACCCGGGATTTGTGGTGGGGAATGCCGAGGGCTCGCAACGAGGTACGCACCTGCTCGGCGATCTGCATGGCCCCCTGCAAGGTGGTGCAAGGCAGCAGCAGGGCGAACTCCTCTCCGCCGTAACGGGCAGCGAGATCGTCTTCCCGCCGCAGCACTTCGGCCAGCAGGCTCGCCACCTGTTGCAGGCACTGGTCCCCCACCTGATGACCATAGTGATCATTGAACTGCTTGAAGTAGTCCACATCCACCAGCACCAGAGAGAGAGGCGCCCTGGCACGGTGGCAGCGACGCCAGGCGCGCGCCAGGGAGTCGTCGAGATGGGCCCGGTTGGCGATGCCGGTCAGACCGTCGAGGCGGGACGTGAGCTTGAGGTGCTCGGAGACCGCCTTCAGCTCGGCCACCAGGTCCGCATTGGAAAAACTGTGGTAGAGAGAGGCCACCTGATCCCGCCGCAGGCGCCGCAGCAGGGTCGGCAGAAAGACGAACAGGTACCCCGCCAGCATGCAGGAGACGATACGCTCCTGGGTGTTGCCGCCACTGAGCTCGAACAACATGGCAAACCCGAGGGGCAGCACGGCCCCATAGAGGGTACGACGGCTGCCGAACAGCATGATGGCGCTGCCGGTCAGGATCAGGCTGGAGAGCATCATCATGGCGGCACGATAGGTGTCGGGCAGCTTGTCCATATAGAGCAGCACGCCCAGTGCCCAGATGATGGAGGTGATGGTCACCCCGACAAAGAGCTCGCGCTCGAGCACCGGCAGCGGAAGCTCCGCCAGCCTGGGCTGGCGCCAGCGCAAATGCCACCAGCGCCCCAGCAACAGCAGCAGGACCAGACCGAGCCAGCCCAGCGACTCGCTGGCCGGCAGGTAATCGTGGAACAGCAGGCTCCAGCTGATCGCCAGCAGCCCCAGGCAAGGCAGGCTGAAGGAGGCATGGGTATAGAGCTGGACCATGATGGCCCGCCGCACCTGATATTTCACACTCTGTGTCAACTGGGTACTCCCTGTACAAGAGCCGCACAGTTTAACACTCCCCTTTCCTGCTCAACAATCAATCGACCGCTATTAAGCTGCCACTCAGCGCGTCCTCTCTCGCACAGGCCCCGACAGACCCTTTTCTGCAGGGTCGAATGGCGCAGCCCTCCCTCACCCTTTCTCCAGCTCGTCGAGGATGGGGCACTGGGGATTCGCATCTCCGTGACAGCAGCTCACCACCTCCTCGAGGGCGCTGAGCATGGCTTGCAAACCGGCGATGCGGGAGCGCAGATCGACGATTTTCTCCTGGGCCAGCTTCTTCACCTGGGCACTGGTTCTGTGCTCGTCCCGATAGAGCGCCAGCAGCGCCTGACACTCCTCCAGATTGAAACCGGTCTCCCGCGCCCGCTTGACGAAGCGCAGCTCCCGCAGGGAGGCATCCGTATAACTGCGATACCCGTTGTCGCTGCGCACTGGCGACGAGATGAGGCCGATGCTCTCGTAGTAGCGGATGGTCTTGGCGGTCAGGCCGGTGGCCTTGGCGACCTTGCTGATGTTCATGAATGACTCCTTTGGGATTCAGATGCACGCAGGCTGCCCGCCCGGGGCTGCCAGCGCTTCAATAACAGGGAATTGCTCAAGACGGTGATGCTGCTCAGGGCCATGGCCGCCCCCGCCAGCTCGGGGCTGAGGTAACCCAGCGCCGCCAGCGGAATACCGATGATGTTGAACACGAAGGCCCAGAACAGATTCTGCTGGATGGTGCGCCAGGTGGCCGCCGAGATGTCGATGGCATCGGCCACCAGCCGCGGGTCGGATCGCATGAGAGTGATGGAGGCGGTCTCCATCGCCACGTCGGAGCCGGAGCCCATGGCGATACCCACATCCGCCGCCGCCAGCGCCGGGGCGTCGTTTACCCCGTCTCCCACCATGGCGACCAGCCCGCTGGTTTGCGCCCGCAGCGCCTCGACTTTTTCCACCTTGCCGGCTGGCAGCACGGAGTCAAAGGCCCCGTCCAGCCCCAGCTTGGCGGCGATATGGGCCACCGGCGCCGGCGCATCACCGCTCACCAGCCAGCTGGCGATGCCGCGCTGACGCAGGGTGGCGATGGCATCCGGACTCTCGGGGCGCAGGGTATCGGCCAGCGCCGCAATGCCAGCCACCACACCGTCGATGGCCACCCAGACCCGGGTCGCGCCGTCGGCGGCTTGTTCACCCTGTTGTGGCACTGCAATGTCGAGCTGGGCCAGCAAAGAGCCATTGCCGATGGCGACCCTATGGCCCGCCACCTGACCGACAATACCGGCACCGACCCGCACCTCCACCGCGTCGGGCTGGGGCAGCATCGCCTCCTTGTCGACCGCCTCGCGCATGGCCAGCGCCAGCGGGTGTTCGCTCGCCTGCTGCAGAGCGGCAGCGAGGCGCAGTTGCTCGTCGTTGCCGCTCCAGCTCGCCAGCACCGGCCGGCCCTGGGTCAAGGTGCCGGTCTTGTCGAAGATGAGCGCCTTGATGGCGTGGGCCTTTTGCAGGGTATCGACATCCTTGATCAGAATGCCGTGGCGCGCCGCCACCCCGGTACCGGTGACGATGGCCGCCGGCGTCGCCAGCCCCAGCGCACAGGGACAGGCGATGACCAGCACGGCCACCGCCGCCAGCAGCGCCTGACCGAAGTCGTTACTGATGGCGTACCACACCAGCAGGGTGAACAGGGCGATGGCCATCACCACCGGCACGAACACGGCAGAGACCTTGTCCACCAGCTGTTGCAGCGGCGCCTTGCCCATCTGGGCACTCTCCACCAGGGCGATGATCTTGCTGAGGCTGGAGTCCTCCCCCACCGTAGTGGCTTCAATTTCCAGCACGCCGGAGCGGTTGATGGCACCGCCCAGCACCTTGTCGCCCTCACCGCGCGGCACCGGCAGGCTCTCGCCGGTGAGGATCGACTCGTCCAGCTCACTCTCACCGCTCACGATTCTGCCGTCCACCGGTACCCGTTCCCCCACCAGCACCCGCAGCCTGTCGCCGCGCAGCACCTCGTCGATGGCGACGCTCTGCCAGCGCTCGCCGCGCCAGACGGTGGCGGTTTCCGGCCGCAGCGCCATCAACTCGCGAATGGCGGACTGGGTGCTGCGTCTGGCTCGCGCTTCCAGCAGTTTTCCGAGGGAAATCAGGGTAATGATGATGGCACTCGCCTCGAAGTAGAGTTGGCCACTGGCGGCCACCCCCAGATTAAGCAGCAGATAGAGGCTGTAGAAGTAGGCCGCACTGGTACCGGTCGCCACCAGCACATCCATGTTGGCGGAGCGGTTCTTGATGGCGAGCCAGGCGCCGCGATAGAAGCGGGCCCCAATCCAGAACTGCACCGGGGTGGCGAGCAGCAGCTCCAGCCAGGCGGGCAGATGCCAGGGGAACAACCCGGCCATGGCCAGCATCCCCGCCAGCAGCGGCAGGGTAAGCAAAGCCGAGACGATGACCCGGGTTTGCGCCTGACGGGCGCTGGCGGCCTCCTGCGCTTCCCGCTCCAGCAACTGCTGGCGGCGGCCGCTGGCCGAGCCTTGCGCCAGTTGGGCGCCAAAGCCGAGGGCCTCGATCTGCTCGCGCAGGGCCGCGGGCGTCTGCATCCCGGGTACCAGCACAATCCGGGCCTGCTCGATGGAGAAGTTGACGTCGGCGGAGATGACGCCGGGCAGCGCCGCCAGCATCTTGTGCAGGCGGGCCGAGCAACCGGCACAGGTCATACCGGTGATTTGAAACAATATGGTCTCACTGCCGTAGTCGTAACCCTGCGCCTTGATGCTCTCCAGCACCGCCGGCAAACGGTCAGAGCTGGCCAGCTCGATGGCGGCTTGCTCCAGTGCGAAGTTGACGGTGGCCGATACCCCATCGAGCTTGTTGAGGGCGGTCGTGATGCGGCCGGCGCAATTGGCGCAGCTCATGCCGCTGAGCGGCAACTGCAGATGAATGGGTGATTGAAGATGAGTGATCATGTTGTTCCTCCCAGGAACCCGTCGGCACCACAAAACGCCGACTGGCAAACCCTAACCTTTACTGTAAGGGTAAGCTCAAGCCACATGATCCACTTTTTGCAGATGAAAAAACGGCGCCCGTTTGCTGCCAGAGAACAAACGGGCGCCGCCTTCAACTATTGCGCGGTATGCGCGGCGACTCAGATACCGTACTGGGCGCGGTAAGCCTTCATGGCGGCCAGTTGCGCCGCCAGCTCCGGCTGTTCGGCCTGCTTCTCTTCCAGATACTGGATCAAGTCGCTCATCTGGATGATGGCGATGATGTGAGCGCCGTAGTCACGCTCCACCTCCTGAATGGCGGAGAGCTCGCCCTTGCCCTTCTCCTGACGGTCCAGCGCGATCAGCACGCCAGCCAGGGAGGCGCCGTTGGCCTGGATCAGATCCATGGATTCGCGGATGGCGGTGCCGGCAGTGATGACATCGTCCACCAGCATGATCCGCCCCTTGAGCGGGCTGCCCACCAGATTGCCACCCTCGCCATGATCCTTGGCCTCCTTGCGGTTGAAGCACCAGGGCACGTCCACGTCGTGCTGCTCCACCAGCTGCACGGCGGTGGCGGAGGCGATGGGGATCCCCTTGTAGGCCGGGCCAAACAGCACGTCGAACTCAATGCCGGCATCCATCAGGGCGGCGGCATAGAAGCGGCCGAGACGGGCCAGATCGCGGCCGCTGTTGAACAGACCGGCGTTGAAGAAGTAGGGGCTTTTACGACCGGATTTCAGGGTAAATTCACCGAATTTGAGGACCTGCTTCTCCAGGGCGAACTCGATAAATTGACGCTGGTAGGCTTTCATTCTGGCTCCTTGCTTGGCTTGTCGTTTACTTGTGTGGGGGTATAAAAAAACGCGGTCAATGCCGCGTTTGCAGGATCTGTTGACGCTTCGTCACAGCCGCGACGGAGTCGGTTTTTGCGCAGAACTAGGCATGAGATGCGAAGTTTGGTAATCCAAACGAGGCATCGAATAACGACGTTATGCACAAAAACAGACCCGTCCCTACGGGTTGCGTGGCAAAGGATGCCATGCGTTGTTGCAGGACTTGCCAAGGGAATAACCATTGGCGGCATCCTGCGCCTAGCCTGGCATCCTTGGACACTGCAACGCGACTTGTGCCGAAACATCAACAGGTCCTGGTATCAGGAAAGTGACTGCTTCTGCAGCGCAATGATGTCGGCGATGCCGCCCTTGGCGAGCGCCAGCATCTCCAGCAGCTCCTCGTGGGTGAAGGGTTCGGCCTCCGCGGTACCCTGCACCTCGATGATGCGACCATCTTCGGTCATCACCACGTTCATGTCGGTCTCGGCGGCGGAGTCTTCGATGTACTCCAGATCGCAGATGGCTTCCCCTTCATACATACCGACGGAGACGGCAGCGATCATCTGCTTGAGCGGGCTCTGCTTGAGCATGCCTTTCTCGACCATCCAGTTCAGCGCATCCACCAGCGCCACGCAGGCACCGGTGATGGCGGCGGTGCGGGTGCCACCGTCGGCCTGCAGCACGTCGCAGTCAACGGTAATGGAGTGCTCACCCAGCGCGGTCAGGTCTACTGCGGCGCGCAGGGAGCGGGCGATCAGCCGGGAGATCTCCAGAGTGCGGCCACTCTGCTTGCCGGAGGCCGCTTCGCGGTTCATCCGGGAGTGGGTGGAGCGCGGCAGCATGCCGTATTCGGCAGTCACCCAGCCCTGGTTCTTCCCTTTCAGGAAGCGAGGCACGCTGGTGTCAACGCTGGCGGTGCAGAGCACGCGGGTGTTGCCGAATTCCACCAGCACGGACCCTTCAGCATGCTTGGTGAAGTGGCGGGTAATGGTGACCGGACGAAGCTGCGCGGCAGTGCGATCGCTGGGACGTGACATGGGACGGACCTCTGGGCTGGCTGAATTGGCGCAGGAGTATAAGTGATCCCAGCCCAAATATCAGCCGCTAAAACCACGCTGTCGGCTGACGGAGCAGGGCTGGCTGAGTATACTGGCCCCACACTTCATCAAGCCCGGAACAATCAATGATTCACAGCATGACCGCCTACGCCCGCAAGGAACTCAAGGGCGACTGGGGCACAGCCGTTTGGGAAATTCGTTCGGTCAACCAGCGCTATCTGGAGACCTACATTCGCCTGCCGGAACAACTGCGCAGCCTGGAGCCGGTTCTGCGTGAGCGCTTCCGCGCCAAGCTGCAGCGCGGCAAGGTGGAGTGCAACCTGCGTTTCGAGGCCGCCCAGGCCGCCGCCAGCCAGCTGCACATCAATGAAGAGCTGGCCAAACTCATCATCGAGAGCGCCAACTGGGTGATGAAAGAGGCGGGCCAGGGTCAGCTCAATCCGGTGGACGTGCTGCGCTGGCCGGGGGTCATGGCTGCCGCCGAGCAGGACATGGACGTGGTCGCCACCGAGCTGATGGCCGGCTTCGACCTGACCATGGAAGACTTCCTCGCCTCCCGCGCCAGCGAAGGGGCCAATCTCAAGGCGCTGATCGAACAGCGTCTGGCCGGCATCCAGGTAGAAGTGAAGAAGGTGCGTGAGCACCTGCCGCAGATCATCGAGTGGCAGCGCCAGAAGCTCACCGACCGGCTGGCCGAAGCCAAGGTGGAGCTGGACCCGGCCCGCATCGAGCAGGAGATCGTGCTGCTGGCCCAGAAGATCGACGTGGCCGAAGAGCTGGATCGCCTGGAGATGCACATCAGCGAAACCAACAAGATCATGAAGAAGGGTGGCGCCTGCGGCCGTCGCCTCGACTTCATGATGCAGGAGTTCAACCGCGAGTCGAACACCCTCGGTTCAAAGTCGATCAACGCCGAGGTGACCCAGTCCGCCGTCGAGCTGAAGGTGCTCATCGAGCAGATGCGCGAGCAGATCCAGAATATAGAATGACGTTTCTCGGCGTTTACCGCTGTCTCAAGCGACTCACAAACCCCTGATTTTCAGGGGTTTGTTGTTTTTGCATGTCTTGCATCGTTCAGGATTGTTCGATAAAAGTGGTATCACGTTTGGTATCACGATACGACGTGATACCACTAGCTGAAGGACTGCGCATGAGAGCAAGTGAACTTACCAAGAAGATCAAAGAACAGGATGCTGAGGATGAGAATGAGGGAAAACTCGGCACCACCAATAACATCAATGTGGGCGATGGCCTGTATCTTCGAAGACTCCCCAGCGGTACCCGCAAATGGGTACTCCGTTATACCAATATCGCCAAGAAGCGGGTCTGGTTCACGATAGGGTCATATCCTCACCTGTCTCTCGCGCAAGCTCGCGGTGAAGCCGCCCGCCTCAACGCAGATGTGGAAAATGGCAAAGACCCATCAGCAGAGCGCAAACGCGATCAACAAGAAACCATCAAAACCGTCGAGCAACTGTTTCTCGACTGGTATCAGCATGATGTCAGCCGACGGCTGAAGCACCCGCAGATCCCCAAGCGCCTCTACCAAAAAGAGATTGCCCCACACATTGGCAAACTGGCATTGAAAGACGTTAATGCTCGCGATATTCGCGCCATCATCCATACCGTCGCCAACTCCGGGCGCAATGCAACTGCCAATGATGCCTTGATGGTTTGCAAGCAGCTTTTCAAGCATGCGATCAAGCTGAACCTACTGGACTACAGCCCTGCCCAGGCTTTCACCATGTCGGATGCTGGTGGGCAGGAAAAGAGCCGGAAGCGCATTCTTAGTCTTGATGAGCTGGATTTACTGTTCACTGTTCTTCGCAAACACCGGGACCAGTTCGTCCGTGAAAACTACCTGGCAATCGCGTTGTTGGTTCATCTAGGGGTGCGTAAAGGTGAGTTGATTGCGGCGATGTGGAGTGAGCTCGATTTTGACGAGGGAACGTGGTGCATTCCAGCCGAGCGAAGTAAGACTGCCACCGCGATCACTATCCCGCTAAGCGCAGCCAGCCTCGAATGGTTTGCCGAACTTAAAGTACGGGCCTGCGGATCACCCTATGTGTTTCCATCACGGCGGGCCAGCAAGCGGCGAGATTATATCTCCGACGACACCTTGAACCATGCCATTGCCAAGCTTTTTGGCCAAAAAGTAGATAGTAAGAAACAGCCGTTAGCCAATGTGCTTGGTGAAGCCGGTTTAGAGCATTTCACCATTCACGACTTGCGTCGTACCTGCCGTAGCTTGCTGGCTTCTATTGGCATTCCGAGCCATGTCGCAGAGCGGTGCCTGAATCACAAACTAAAAGGCGTCGAGGGGATTTATAACCGGCACGACTACCTTGACGAGCGACGAGAGGCATTAGAAAAGCTGGCAGACATACTGGCTCCCATTGTGGATAGCCAACCCAATGTAGTCCCGTTCATCAGTAGAGCATCCTGAGATAGTCATCTATGTCTACCAACACATATCCAGCATTTATGAGCCACAACTCCCTGATCTTAGAGCTCAGACAGATCGTGAAGGAGTATCCAGAACTCCGAGAAAGGCTCGCAAAATACATAACGGCCATGGAATGGCTTGAAGGCGTTGAGTGCCAACTTGAGCAGATATTGGGCACAAAGGACTTCGCTGCTGCGGCTTCGTTGATGATGCGAGACAGTGCGGGCATGGACGGGAAAAGCTCATTGGAAGGGGAGGATGTCTATCAGTTTGTGAATATGCATGTTCCAAGAGGTATGGCTGCACTTGGCTTACGGCGGTTAAGTAAGCATCTGATCACACTAGGTGAACGCGATCGTAATCTCGCGAGTGGTTTACCCCACAAGAACTACCAGTCAGCTCGCAAGGCGGAAGGTAAAAAAGGGGGTCAAGCAAAAGCGGCTTTGCTGGCTCCCCTTCATGACGAGATTGAGCGGCTGTACTGGGATGACACAAGTAAAAACCCAAAAGAGACAGCAAAGTCTCATGCGCTTCGCATACAGAAAGACGTTCTGTCGTTTATTGAAACTGATCCTGTTAGATATCAATCCGTTGGCTCCGGTTCTGGGGCTCCCAAGGAACGGGATTATTTCGAGTTCATTTATCGCACCATCCTAAAACTGAAAAGTAAAAAGGCTAAAAAATAGCCATCCAAATGTAAGGTACCCCCTACCTGCATACCCCAACATCTATAAACACCTGAGAATCCCTCCGAACCCGGCAACATCTGCCGGAACAATGTCCACTCGGAGGGATTCAATGTCATACAGTATCGAGCGCCAGCAAATCCTCAGCCTCTACGGCTATAACCAAGATCGCTTGGTTCGCGAAAATGAACGTAAAACCATCACAACTATTTCCCGCACCCAAGCCTGGGTACTTGAACAAAAAGGGGCATTTCCCAAACGCAAAAAGCTGGGAGCTAGCTGTGCTTGGCTTCTTTCTGACTTGCTCCTTTGGATTCACCGCCAGTAAGCGGGGAGCTGTGAAATGAACATTCTGGACTACTTTAGCGTACCAGCAGCACCGACAGCGATCATGAAAATGGCTGAGATCTGTACACTGCTTGGGCGGAGCCGCCAAACTGTATATCGGTGGGTTAGTGAAGGTGAGCTGCCTCCGCCGTTGCGGACTCCAAATGGCAGAGCGATCGGGTGGAACAGGGATGAAGTCATGAAGTATCTGAACAATCAATCCTAACTGTCCCAACCAGCCCCAACCCCGCCCAATGTGACAGTTTGAGACATTTTTAGCACGTTGTTACCACTGCGCGGCGATGACAGCTACGCTGCCACCCCTTTTGATATAAGGGTTCCGTGGCCGAACAAGTTGGCAAATTGGATAGGATATTAATAATATGCCAATTGTTGATAATAGTTATCAAAGAACCCTTATTCCAAACTATTTTTATCAAGGACGGCTCTGGACTGTGATATCCAAATATCAGATCCGAAAAGACATAATGGATAGCATCTTTACAGTTCTGAGGGAGTTCTTTGAAAGGCGCAGTAAACTGATTGCAATCAGAATTGAGCTACACCTTAAGCAATGGACGGAGAATAATTCTTGTGTCAGAGAATTCTTCGCAAAATTACGTCGCCAATTGCTCAAGCAGTATGGGAATATTTACTACCGCTATATCTGGGTTCGTGAGCAGGATCAAGCCAAAGCTCAGCATTATCACGCAGTTCTGCTGGTGGACGGCCAGTTTGTCAAACATCCATCGATAATCGAAAAGATTGCAAGAAGCATCTGGGTCTATGGGTATTTCTGCCTCCCCCCAAGGCCCTTCTATCATATCCATCGTGATCAGATTGGGCGATTTTGTGCGCTTGTCTATCGGCTCAGTTATCTCGCCAAGGCAGAAACCAAAGGAAACAGACCGAAAAAGGTCAGAGACTATGGCTTTGATGCCACCGGGGGTATCTATACCAGGTACGAGGCAACCTAGCGTCCAAAAGATAACACCGTAATCGCCCATACCATCAAGATGGGTCACACAATTTGATACTGCGGTTGCAGGAGCATGGAGGTCCACCAGCAAAATTTGATGTACAGCGACATTATACTATCCATTAAACTGGAGAACGATTAAATGGGTGATGAACAGAACGAGGCGGATGAGTTATATGCGATTGAGGAAAAATTACGCCTCATGTATGGAGAGAAAGCATACCAGCGTATAACAGAGGATGAATGGTGGAAGTATGACTATTATCAGCGACGTAAGAAATTAGAAAGGCAAATAGAGCGGCAGAGGAAAACAATTATTAAACCGTTGATATTCCCTTCTGCTTTAGTCGACCAAAAAATCGTGACTAAGATAAATAGGAAAAACGGGCAACGCTCCCGTCGGCTTATGGATAAATTATCCAGAAGATTTGCCCTTGAAGATCTGCGGCCGATTGATTGCGTGGAACACCTGATAATAAAAATGTGCTGGCATCCTCATCGTGCCCATATCTGGGCGGTGGCGACTTATCCCGGAGTCACCAGTCAACAATTGACGGATTACGTGGGAGTGCCCAGCTCAAACCACAGAATGGTGTTTCGGCGTTTAAATAATGACTTGTACCACCTTGGCTGGCAGTTCGTCTCATGCCAAGTAGGTGCTCAAAACGAACCATGGGGCTGGTATCTGGAGAAAATTTGAGAGGTGATCAGGTGCATCGGATCAGATCAGCGTTGCCTGATCCGATCACCTTATCTGATTAGAAAAGCCTTACCTGATCACCTATCCCTAGAAGGCTGGCGACTAGCAAAGCCACGTCCTGTCTAGGGTTGGTAATGATCATGGTGATTTGAGTGGGAAAGCCGCAGGCGTGTAAATCCGCCGCTCAATGCTCGTCAAAAAATTCACTTGTCTCGTTACGGGTGATTACACACGCGATCAGATGACACCCAAAATCGAAACCCGACGCGCCAAATTAAAGCTGCTCTGTTAGAAAATGTCCGCTATCAGCTCTCGCTGCTGATCAAACAATGACAGCCAGAACGATTACACTAGCACGTAATCGAGAGCATGCCATGCCGAAGAGATTCGGTTCATCCCCGCGGACGCGGGGAACAGTTCTGGATTCGCGTCTTCGCCACCACTCCATCCGGTTCATCCCCGCGGACGCGGGGAACAGACCTTGATGCTGGACCTGAACGTCTGGTTCCACAGTTCATCCCCGCGAGCGCAGGGAACAGGCGGCGGCGACTTCACCCGCCACGACAGCAGGCGGTTCATCCCCGCGGGCGCGGGGAACAGTTTCCATCGTTATACCCCCAGCATTCGACGCGCGGTTCATCCCCGCAGGCGCGGGGAACAGCTGGGGCCACCCGTGGGGTCTGGCTGCGTTGCCGGTTCATCCCCGCGGGCGCGGGGAACAGCCCTCGATGTACACCGGCACGTTGAGATCGCGCGGTTCATCCCCGCGGGCGCGGGGAACAGGCCGATTTGCACGTTGCGGATAATCTGGTCGGCGGTTCATCCCCGCGGGCGCGGGGAACAGACGGCGTCGCGCCAGCTCCTCTTGGCGGGCGTCGGTTCATCCCCGCGGGCGCGGGGAACAGATTAGGGATGCTGCATCAGCCATCGTCACGTCCGGTTCATCCCCGCGGGCGCGGGGAACAGTGTCAAAATCTCATAGCAACAAAGAGGCCTCGCGGTTCATCCCCGCGGGCGCGGGGAACAGCTCAACTCGATGGCGTATTCCCCCGCAACCTGCGGTTCATCCCCGCGGGCGCGGGGAACAGACTTTATTTCTCAACCCGCCGATCCTGAGCATCGGTTCATCCCCGCGGGCGCGGGGAACAGATCAGTGCCCGCCTGAAACTGCACCGCAGCATCGGTTCATCCCCGCGGGCGCGGGGAACAGCGCTGAGAGCCGTTACCCGCCGCGCTCGGGCGCTGGGGTATCCGCCCTGACCAATGCCTGTTCGGTTCATCCCCGCGGGCGCGGGGAACAGCAATAAACCCGGCGCACCTTGCCATCTGACCACGGTTCATCCCCGCGGGCGCGGGGAACAGGGGTTCATCGAGGGTGATGAAATCCCTACGGCCGGTTCATCCCCGCGGGCGCGGGGAACAGCTCTTTGCCTTCTCGCGGAACCAACTTAGCGGCGGTTCATCCCCGCGGGCGCGGGGAACAGACTTTGAGGAGGGTTGGAGGAGCAAGCCATACCGGTTCATCCCCGCGGGCGCGGGGAACAGCAGTTCTGGGCCACCAGCACGAGGGAATCACGCGGTTCATCCCCGCGGACGCGGGGAACAGAATCCGGCGATTTGCGCGGGTTACGTCCATGCCGGTTCATCCCCGCGGACGCGGGGAACAGAGTGACCAGGCAGCCCAGCGGCGGCGGATATCCGGTTCATCCCCGCGGACGCGGGGAACAGAAGAGAGATTCTGTTGCTACCAGAGCGCGAGGCGGTTCATCCCCGCGGACGCGGGGAACAGTTTTAATCCAAACGCTTCTTGATGGGCCTCAGCGGTTCATCCCCGCGGACGCGGGGAACAGCGTGGGCATATGGTAACTCGCAGAACCGCACGCGGTTCATCCCCGCGGACGCGGGGAACAGGGCAGCCCAAACACACGATACAGACTCCCGTGCGGTTCATCCCCGCGGACGCGGGGAACAGCAAACAAGAGCGTCCATCCTGTCAGGAGATTTCGGTTCATCCCCGCGGACGCGGGGAACAGTGTTTGGCATAGTGACTGCCATCCGCCAATTGCGGTTCATCCCCGCGGACGCGGGGAACAGCCCCCACCCAATCGCAGCCGCCGCCTCGAACTCGGTTCATCCCCGCGGACGCGGGGAACAGAAGGTCGATGCCTGGCGCCGTCCGAAATCCTACGGTTCATCCCCGCGGACGCGGGGAACAGCCCACCCTGGCTATGTACAACGGGTTCCTGGACGGTTCATCCCCGCGGACGCGGGGAACAGTAGTGCTCTCCTGCATCCTCCCCGATGACCGGCGGTTCATCCCCGCGGACGCGGGGAACAGATCAACAAGGCAATTGACGATATCAAGGCCGCCGGTTCATCCCCGCGGACGCGGGGAACAGGTCTGTGAGTGGGCTCCACGGCCTGTCGCCATCGGTTCATCCCCGCGGACGCGGGGAACAGTGCTGTGTCTCGACATCAAATACGAGCCCTATCGGTTCATCCCCGCGGACGCGGGGAACAGACGTTCACCAGGTTTGATCCGTCGCCCTCCGCCGGTTCATCCCCGCGGACGCGGGGAACAGTTACCGCCGTGGAAACAGATAGTGTTTGTGCTCGGTTCATCCCCGCGGACGCGGGGAACAGGAGATTTTCACTGTTCCATCAGATGATGGTTGCGGTTCATCCCCGCGGACGCGGGGAACAGATCGCCCGCTGTTCAACAGGGTCGCCATCGAGCGGTTCATCCCCGCGGACGCGGGGAACAGTGGCAATACCCGCTTTCCATCGGCGTCATCGACGGTTCATCCCCGCGGACGCGGGGAACAGGGCAGCGCCAACCGGCTCGCCACGGTTCACCACGGTTCATCCCCACGGACGCGGGGAACAGGGGCCGCCGCGGTCCTCTGCGCGATCAGTGAACGGTTCATCCCCGCGGACGCGGGGAACAGACCCTGGGCTGGTTCGTGTTCCAGCGATCCACCGGTTCATCCCCGCGGACGCGGGGAACAGCAAGTGGCTGATGATGGCCTGCTGGCACTCACCGGTTCATCCCCGCGGACGCGGGGAACAGTGGGTGGCCAACTGGTCGTCGCGGCTGACGTTCGGTTCATCCCCGCGGACGCGGGGAACAGATGAGTGGCAAGGCAAAAATCGAACGTACGTTCGGTTCATCCCCGCGGACGCGGGGAACAGTCGGCCATGTTGAGTCCGCGCATTTCGCCCGCCGGTTCATCCCCGCGGACGCGGGGAACAGACGCCAAGGCCCGCCGCTACCGGGCCCACGTACGGTTCATCCCCGCGGACGCGGGGAACAGACCACCGCCGGGCTGCTCACATCGAGCAGCCACGGTTCATCCCCGCGGACGCGGGGAACAGGCGGTGCTGATCTCCGTCCTGGCGGGTGATGGTGGTTCATCCCCGCGGACGCGGGGAACAGATCAACTCGAGCAAATCGCGATGTCGCATATCCGGTTCATCCCCGCGGACGCGGGGAACAGGACCGGCAGCGCCATCACCAGAGAGCGAACCCACGGTTCATCCCCGCGGACGCGGGGAACAGTAGCGGATGTAGTACCGGATGCCGAGATCGTGCGGTTCATCCCCGCGGACGCGGGGAACAGATCAGCTCTGACGACCTCTACCGCGACGCCCGCGGTTCATCCCCGCGGACGCGGGGAACAGCCCCATGGGCAATCAAGGAAGCGCTCAAGGTGCGGTTCATCCCCGCGGACGCGGGGAACAGGCCCCGGCAGCAAACTGGCTGATCCCGGTTGGCGGTTCATCCCCGCGGACGCGGGGAACAGAACCGCACCTGCTCGGATGACCCGCTGTTCGCCGGTTCATCCCCGCGGACGCGGGGAACAGGTGTTGACGGTATCATAGATGGTCTGCAGCGACGGTTCATCCCCGCGGACGCGGGGAACAGATATGGCGCTCCACGGTCTGGACGCGGTCAATCGGTTCATCCCCGCGGACGCGGGGAACAGTCGCCCAGGGCGTGGCGATGGCTGCGGTCCAGCGGTTCATCCCCGCGGACGCGGGGAACAGCCCACCGACTGATACACCGGGAAGGCCAACGCCGGTTCATCCCCGCGGACGCGGGGAACAGGCAGGCGTAACAGAAGGCCGTTCCTGGCCCCGGCGGTTCATCCCCGCGGACGCGGGGAACAGGAAGTCGCCGTGAAGCGGCCGGACTGGATACGCGGTTCATCCCCGCGGACGCGGGGAACAGCAGTTCGGCAGCATGATCACCTCGTCTGCGATCGGTTCATCCCCGCGGACGCGGGGAACAGAATGACGCGGATGCCATAGCCTACGCCGGAGACGGTTCATCCCCGCGGACGCGGGGAACAGGCATCACTCAGCGAGCAGTGTTTTACTGATGGCGGTTCATCCCCGCGGACGCGGGGAACAGGCTCGAACTCACGGACGGGAGCGACCTCCCCCGGTTCATCCCCGCGGACGCGGGGAACAGATTTCCGCCAAGCTCGGCACCCTGGATCCATCCGGTTCATCCCCGCGGACGCGGGGAACAGAACATCAAGCGCCACGGGCTGGAGTCGGACATCGGTTCATCCCCGCGGACGCGGGGAACAGTCCTGAAACAGGGTATTGATGGGGGCGCGGCGCGGTTCATCCCCGCGGACGCGGGGAACAGGGCCAGCTCGACTCCTGGGCCAAGTTCCCCGACGGTTCATCCCCGCGGACGCGGGGAACAGGTGGGCCAGGCGTAGTCGAAGCGCCATTTGCGCGGTTCATCCCCGCGGACGCGGGGAACAGAGTTTGGCCACCTGGCTGGTGAACTCGTTGAACGGTTCATCCCCGCGGACGCGGGGAACAGGTCCGTGGAAGGTTGGCAATCAGGTGAACAGCCGGTTCATCCCCGCGGACGCGGGGAACAGGGGCCATGGCAGGGTCACCGTCCATGAATCAGCGGTTCATCCCCGCGGACGCGGGGAACAGGTCTTGACCATGTCGCCAAGGGTGGTGCCCTTCGGTTCATCCCCGCGGACGCGGGGAACAGGTTCCAGCGCTCCCCGCGGCAACTCATCAAGAGGTTCATCCCCGCGGACGCGGGGAACAGATCATCTGCACCGGCAGCGATGCGGATGCCGCTGGTTCATCCCCGCGGACGCGGGGAACAGCAGCCACTCGTCCTGCAGCACCTGGCTCCACTCGGTTCATCCCCGCGGACGCGGGGAACAGCGCATCGACCAGGCCAATCTCTTGCCCCAGCTCGGTTCATCCCCGCGGACGCGGGGAACAGATTCCATCCCGTCCGAACGTGGCGTCCAGCATCGGTTCATCCCCGCGGACGCGGGGAACAGCTGAAGACCAAGCTGGCACAGGCGGCAACGGTCGGTTCATCCCCGCGGACGCGGGGAACAGTCTGGGGCCGGTAGCCGCCCCTCTTCCTCGGCCGGTTCATCCCCGCGGACGCGGGGAACAGACTTAACATATGCTATTGATTTTTATGGCTTTTTCCAACCATGAAAAAGCCACCGACTAGTCCAGATTGTTAATGAACGCTAAGCTATTGATTTTCAATGGGTAGAAAAGAGACCAATCGGCAACCATCGAGGTCCACCGGCACCCTGCGATTGGTCCCCAGGGTTTGAAAGTCAAAACCAGAATCGTTATTAGCGGGCCAGGCCATCACGATATTGCCCTGCTCCACCAAAGCCTCGCACTGCTGCCAGATCATCTCTCGCACCCGGCGCGACACCTCTCCCACATAGACACCGGCACGCACCTCGAGTAACCAGACCGCGAGCCGGCCGCGCAGGCGCGGCGGCACATCCTCGGTGATCACCACCAGCATGCTCATCACTGACTCCTGTGACCGGCATCCCCCATGCCGACGGGTTCGGGGATGGCGGGCGGCTGGGCATCTGCAGGGGCGTCTGGCGGGGTGATGCCCCCGGCCGAGAGCACCTCCTCGATAAGCGGGATGAGTTTCTCCAGGGTGCGCTGCTTGTTGAAGCTGTCACGGCAAGCCAGGCGCACGGCCCGATCCGGGTTGGCATCCCCCCTTGCGGCAATCTCGAAAGCCTGGGGCACCACTGTCTCAAACTTGATAATGTCGGCGATGTCATAGACAAACGAGAGCGGCTTGCCGCTATGGATAAAGCCGATGGCGGGGGCATACCCTGCCGCCAGGATAGCTGCCTCCGTGATGCCATAGAGGCAGGAGGTAGCGGCGCTGATACATTGATTGGGCAAGTCTCCCTTGTCCCAATCCTTTGGGTCGTAGCGCCGCCCCTGCCACTTCACCCCATAGCGGGCGGCCAATAGCTTGTAGGTCTCCCGCACCCGTGCCCCTTCGATGCCGCGCAGTTGATCTACCGAGCGGCGGCTGGGGGGCGGCTCACCAAAGCGCAGCTCAAACATCTTGCGCACCACCTTGAGACGCAAATCGTCATCGAGGGCCAGCTTGGCCTGATAGAGCAGCCGGTCGGAGCGAGCCCCGCCCGGCTGGCCTGCTGCATAGAGGCGTACCCCGGCCTCTCCCACCCAGACCAGCAGGGTCCCCGCCGTGGCCGCCAGCTTGACGGCGGCGTGCGAGACCCGGGTGCCAGGTTCGAGCATCAAACAGGCGACGGTGCCGATGGGGATGTGAGTGCGTACTCCCTCTTTATCTACCAGCACAAAGGCGCCGTCGATCACATCGAGCTGGCCATATTTGAGAAACAGCATGGCCCGGCGGTCCTTGATGGGCAGCGGCTTGAGGGGCGGCAACATCAGGCTTTACCCAGTGAGAGCAGACCACAACCCAGAGACTTGGCCGGGCCAATCCCACCTTGCAGCGCCGCCAACAGGGCGTGGGTGTCGTTCACCCTTAAATAACCCTCGAAGGTGGCCGTCAGTACGCTCAGGCGACTATCGCCCTTACGTCCCTGCTGCATGGTCGAGCCGCTGACCACCCCCTGTAGCAGGGTAAAACCGTGGCGCTCACCCTGGCGGGCGAGCCAGGCCAGCTGATCTTGTTCGTGACACAGGCCCCGGCGCTTGCCATCCCGGGTCACGGTCGGATTGGCCTGCAGGCGAAAGCGATAGGAGCCTTCAGGTTCGAGCCACTGCTCGGGGGCAAAGTGCTTCTCTTGCACCTCTCCTTGCAGGTAATAAGGAAGATCGCGCAGCGGCCCCCAGTTACCCGCGGTTTGCGACTGCACCAACAGCTGTGGCTGTTGCCAGTTGGCCGTGGGCTCGAGGCGCCACAAGAATCGCTCTGGCGCCGTCTGCTCATCGGGCGCGAAGGCCCGGGCCAGAGTGCGATGCAGGTCATAAGGATTGGCCAGATCCCGACGCGCCTCCCGGCTTTTGGGGTTGAGGATCAGTTTGCTCAGGAACATGGCGCCTCCTGCGGATCCAAGGGCTGGGTGGTAACAAAACGCGGCCCGAAGCGGCGCTCGGCAAAGGGGGCAATGGGTTGGTCGAGACGCACCGCCCCTTCACTGGCCTCGAGCAGCAGACGGCGTACCTGACGCCCTGCCCCTTTGCTCAACTCGGGATAGTTGCGCAAGGCAGTCAGGAGATCGCTCTCATGCAAGCCATCTGGCAGGTAAACCGGCGGTGAAGGCAGACACCCTTTTCGGCCCAGGCTCAGGGGCCAATGGGGGTGGCGCAGCGCCTGGTGAATACACGCCAACAGGGTGGCCTCCCCCTCGAAGCCAACCAGAAAGGCGGCATCACTCAGGTAGTAGCGGGGGCTGACCACGGTGCGATTCATGTCGACCTTACCGGCCGCATTCAGGATGCCGGTGGCGGTCTGATAGTCGCGCAGCACCACCCCTTCCCTGTCTACTCGCACGCCCATGATGAGGGCGGCGAGATCGTCGACCGGCTCGCACCTATCCCGTCCCAGAGCGGCGCAGACCAGTCCCAGCACCCCCGACTTGGAGGGCTCTAGCTGGGTATCGCGTTCATCGAAGCGGCTGGTGGTGCCCCAAGATTGCAGGGGCCCCTGAAGCCGCAGTAGCAGTGTCGGCATCTTACTCCTCCCACAGGGTCTCGACGGCATCGCGTACCCAGGCGGCCAGATCGCTGACCGAGCTGCGGGACAGGCTGTTGTCGAGCTGCCACTTGCCGGTGAGGTCGATATGGGCCCAGCGATCGCCGGCATCCCCATAGACGGGGGCGAGCTTGCGCTCGTAGTCAGCGAGCGCCGCCACCGACTGTTCGGTCAGGCTCTTGTCATGGCGCGGCTGGATGGGGCGCTCGAAGGCGTTGGCCAGGTTGAGGGGGCTTTTACGCAAACTCACCCCGATAAACTCGGGCAGGTTGTGAGCGGCAAAGCTGTTCTGTTTGCCGGTCGGGATGGCGCGCACCATGGCCTGGATCAGGGCCTCGATGGCAGAGGCGGTAAGCTCCTTGTCCTCTTGCAGGTTGTTAAGCAACTTGCTGACATCGAGCGCCGCGTAACGATAGAAGGTGGCAGAGTTGAACTCGACCTGACCAATCATGCCGGCACCGGTCTCATCGGGACCACCTACATCATCCACTGCGGTGAAGTAGTCAAAGTCACGCTCCACCCTGTGAGTGCTGATGGCATGGGCCACCTGGCAGGCGGCATCCTGATTGACCTGAGGCAGGTCGGCCAGCATACGGCCAAAGAGGGCGACATCCACCGCCTTGCCTCCATCGAGCAGCGCCTTGGCCTGCTTGGCCAACTCGGTCGGGATGGCGGCCTTGCTCTCTTTTTTCCCCTTTTTCTCACCCACAGCCGGGATGATCAGGGCGTCCCAGTGCGCTTCAATCAGTGCGGCAAAACCGGCAATCTCGCGCTCACCCAAAAACAGCAGATATTCGGTCTTGCCATCGTCCTTGAGCTTGAGCCCGGCGGCAGCGAGGGCCACTTCAATCTTGCCTGCCGCCTCTTCCTGATCACGCCCGGCCAGTCTTTCCAGCAACAGAGCCTGCAACTTCTTGGTACGCAGCGCCCGATACTCGGCCGGGATCAGTTGCTGGTCACGGCTATAGAGGCGAACGGCGCGCTTGAAACACTGGCTACTGACACGCGCGCGGCGCTGGCCACCGAAGAGGGCATCCTTGGGCGCCCCGGTATCGTCACGGTTGAGGTTGGAGGGGGCAAAATTCTGGATCAGATGCAGTTCAACAAACAGGGTCATGGTTTCTCTCCTTGAAAGATTTAATCGTTTGAATCGGCAGTGGCCGCGACTCGGTAAAAGTCACTGGCCCAACGGCGACGCAACTTGTCGAGCGCCTCGGGACGAGTGGGGTTAAGCCAGTCGGCGAGATCCCAGAGCAGGCGCTGATAATCGATGGCCAGCTCATGGGACCTGAGCAGAGTCACGCAGTGGCGCAGTGGCTCGGCCAGGGTCTCGCCATCGCTCTCGAGCAGGGCGATAAAGCGTCCCTCGATGGATGGGCTCTGCTCCTGCTTGCGATAGAGAACGCCCATCGCCTTGGCTAGGGTCATCTCACTGTGCTTTGGATGAAGCGCAAAAAGCCCGGCCACCAGGTAGTGGGACTGGCGACGAGCCGAGTCGGGATGCTCATCGGCTGCGATAAAGGGCTCAACGTAGGGAAAGACGCGGGGCGCCGTGCCGGGGGCAAAGGTGAGACTGCGGCGCAGCTCGGCCAAGGCCCCGCGGTTGCTTTGTGACAATCGCTGCAGATGGTCGACAAAAGGCTGATCACTCATTGAAGCTCTCCTGTTTCGTTAAGGGCTGTCAGTTGCTCCCGGATGGCAGACCACAAGCGGGGCTGCGCCTTGGCATTGGCACGCCAGAGGCGAGCGCCGCCTCCCTGGCTGGCCAGCAGGGTCTCCCACGCCGCCAGGGCGGCCTCTTTCAATACCTGCTGCCACTGCCGCTCGGCGACATCGGGGTCTTGTTCAAGCTGCGCCAGGGTGGTCATCAGGGCGCGCTCGGCGCGGGCAAAGAAGAGCGGTGCAGCGGGACCAGCATCAAACAGGGCTCGAGCCCGGCTGCGGGTATCTTTCTGCTGGCTGTCTGGCAAGGTATCGGCAATCAGTTGGACGGCAGCCCTTTTGAGCGAGGCAAACAGGGTCTCGGCCATCTCCAACATATCTCGGGCCGTTCGAGTTATCTCGGGTTGCTCAAGAAGGGCCAATGGCAACGCCAAGTGTTCTACGCGCCAGCGCAGCAACTTGGCTTGATCGCTGGCCAGCCCGGCCACCAGCAGGCGAAGGTGTTTTTTGCCCAGCGATTTGTTTAAGCGGGTGGCGCTGTCGAGGATCGCTGCCGGAGCCGACTTTTTATCGCCCCCATCGGGCAGCAACGCCGGCAGGTCGCGCCAGAGGGCTCGCCCTTCACTGAAGGTAAGGCGCACAGATCCCGTGCTGCCTTCCCGGAAGTTGGCCATGGGATCGGGGGCGTGGGGATCCTCTTCCAGCCCCTGCCCTGCGGCAAAGCGCAGCCAGCGGATAGCGCCATCCTCCTCTCGTTGAAACAGCACGGCGCGGGTCTGGCGGGTGAAGCGATCGTTGGGGCCAGTGGCAAGTAGAGGAGACGATTTCAGATTGGCGACGGTGAGCGCGGGTCGCTCCCAGCTAGGCAAGTCTTCATGGTCAGGCGAGGCGGGATGCAGGCTCAGGATAAGGGTCTGCGCCAGGGACTCACCCAGTGGCAAGGTGGCCGCCGTATTGGCCAGCGGGCCCGCCTTGTCGGCATCACGAAACACCTTGACCAGACCACCCGGCGTACACTGCAAAAAGCCGAGCAGGGTCCGAATGGCATGAAGCGGCGAAATGGCTCCCGGCGCAGTGTCCACCGAGTGGTTGAACACCACGGGGGCATTTCCGCTGACGCTGGCCAGATCGATCTGGGTCCAGGGTTTGAACTTTTCACCGGTTTCGGCCGCCGTGGCCAAGTCGGCCACCTGCATAAAGGGATGCTCGGGGTGAAACAGCCAGAAGCGATCGCGCCACTTTTCCAGATAGGTGGTCATGGCCTCAGTAGGGAGCCCCTGGGTAAACCAGTTGCGCAGGTCTCGCTGCCCCCACTCTGGGGTCTGTGCGCTTAAGGCTCTGTGGGTGATGGCCAGCAGCAGGCGATACTGGGCCATCAAAGATGGCGGCGCCGTCTCGGCCAAGGCCACTATCTGCGATGCCTGCTCAAAGAGGGCCAGCAGGCCCAGCTCCCTGACCTCGCCGCTGAGCATCCTGACCGGCAACCAGGGCTCGTCGAGCAGATTAAAACGCATTGTCATTGTCACTCCTTTGGTTATTCCCTGTTCCGGTAGATAAGCCCCAACTCCCCATCGAGCCAAACCACCAGCCTGCCATCCAGTTGCGCCCTGCCGTCGCTATCGAGCAACAGCGGGTAGCTGTAGCGAAGCAGCGGGCTCTGATCAAAGGCTTGCACGTCGGGTTGCTGCTTGATGGCCTTAACCAGGGCTTGATTGGAGAGGTTGAGCTGGCGGGCGCAGAGTTGGCAGGCCAGTTCAGTTGAAAGCGGTGCATCGAGCGCGAAGGGCTCAGCATCAGGCGTCAAGGCCACCCCCTTGTCAGAGACAAAGAGCGGAATCACGGTGACGCTGGGTTTGCCCAGCCGGGTGCAGTTAATTAAGCCTTTGTCCTCGCCCTCCCCCTCTTCGTAGCCTCTGGGTTTGTTCGAATAAGTACCAAGGTCCGCATCGGCCCTGATAACAATATTGCGGGCCAGCTGCCGCTGGTGTTGCTCTGCAGCCAGATAAGTGGCGTAGCTGTATTCCTCGATATATTGGCGTAGCGCCTCACTCACCGAATCGGGTAACTCTCCATCGCCATATACGGCCTGCACCAGCCGATCGATATCCTGGGGCAGTTGCAAGCTGGTTTCGCCGAGGAGCCGTACCCAGGTCATGGCGAGCAGGTAGGGATCGTAGACAAAGCGCCAACGGGTGGTCGCCAAATCGGGTAATTCACCGGGTATGAGTCCGGCTACCGTCAACACCGGCTGACGATGAAGCTCGGGGCGATGGGGGCGCTGATGGCGATGCAAGCGCCCCACCCGCTGCAATAGCAGATCGACTGGGGCGAGATCGCTAATTAGAAAGTCAAAATCAATGTCCAAAGATTGCTCGACAACTTGGGTTGCCACCAACAGAGCCCGAACCGGACGCTTCCCCTCTTTTCCAAAGGTGGAGAGCACGGCAGCTTCTCGCTGTGCCCGTTCATCGGACGGGAAACGGGCATGAAAAATCTGCAGGGTGAGATCTTCCGGCGCTTTGGCCTTGAGCAGGCTATATAGCTGTTGCGCTCGCTCGACCGTATTGACGATGATGGCGCCGCAACCTCCGTGGGTCAGGGCCTCAAGTGCTACGCAAAGCAACTCCTCGGGTGTAGTACCGCATCCGGCCAACCGGACGGGCTCCATCATTCGGCTTTCTATCTGGTCATCCCAGTCGAGGCCCCTGTCATCGGCAAGCACCAACCGCGGATAGGCAAGCTCTGGCAGCATTGCAGGGTCAACTCGCCATGCCTTGAGCAAACCATCACGACGCTTTGTTGGCAGAGTGGCACTCATCAGGATAACTGAGCAGCCCAGGCCTTTTAGCCAGCGCAGCAGCGCTTCAATCAGCCCTTCGGTATAGGTGTCGTAGGCATGTACCTCATCGAGCACCACCACTCGATTGGCCAGCCCCCAGAGCCGCACGAAGTGATGTTTGACATTCAGCACAGAGAAGAGCGCCTGATCGATGGTGCCCACTCCATAGGGAGCGATCAGCGGTCGCTTGCGACGGGAGAACCAGCGGGCGGCTTCTACTCCCTCACTCTGCTTGCCATCTTCACCCCACACGTCCTTGAGCGCGGCCATCATCTCCTGACGAACGGCGCCACCGTGGATCAGTTGCAGATCGGGCGCCGAACCGTGTGCAAAAGCATCCATAAACTGGCGAGCACGGGCAAACAGTGCATTGCCGGTGGCCTGGGTTGGCAAGGCCAGATAGAAGCCGCGATGGCCATTCGTACGCTGCAAGTGCAGATGCGCCATAAAGGCGAGCTCTGTCTTGCCCTCCCCCATGGGGGCCTCCACCAGCAGCAAAGCGGGCCCTTGGCTCGCTTGTAACAGCTCTATACCCTGGCTCTGCAGGGCTCGTGGTATGACAGGCTTATCGGCAGCCAACATTTGGCCAAGTTGCCTATCAAGTGGGACGGGTTCTGCGAGCAAAGGTGAAAAGGAACGCCAGCCGATCGCTGTCAGCGCCTCATGAGCCAGTCTTTTGGCATGGAAGTAGTGTTGCCTGAGATCGTCGTGACGAATACCGAGGGGAAACCACTCGAGGTTAGAGCCGATCCAGTCGGAAATAGAAGTCAGCCCTGCCAGCCAATTGATGGCGGGCAGGGTCAGCGTGTCGGCCGTGATCACTCCCGGAGGAGAGAGCACGGCCCAGTAAGCATCGAGCAATGCCTGCCTGGCTTGTGGCCAGACGGGGTCTTCACGAGCAGGCAATCCCTTTTCAATTTCCTGCTGCTTGAGCGGATAGCCATGGTGAGCGCCAACCGCCTCAGACACTTGCTGACACCAGCAAAAATCGGTGCCGGTTCGCGCCGGTAGCCACTCTTCCAGAATGGCGGTCGTCGCCCAGTCATGCCGGTCACTGCGCAGCGATGCATCGGCAAATGTCAGCCCTTGCGCCTTCGCAAGCGCCAGCCCCAGGGGCCATTTGGCCTGAAACCCCGGGATCGCCTTGCCCACGTCATGCAACCCGGCCAGCGCCGCCAACCAGCGGGGGGCCGTCTCAGCCGCCAGGCCAAATTGCTTGGCCAAATGTTGATGAGTGGTGACGGGTTCGAGCTCGAGGATCGACTCGGCCACCGCAGCCACATCCAGCATATGAGCCAGCAAGGGGTGACCCTGCTTATCGCTGCTTTTGGCCCAGAAGATAGCGGCCTGCGGATTGAGGCATGAAAACAGGATGGGATCTTTTAGCTCTTCCATGTCGGCACCTTTCTATCCTTGCTGCCCATTATTTCACTCACTCACAGGCTGGCCCACTGGCGCAGATGTCTCGTGTTTTTTAGTCCCGCCGTCGTGGTGGTATTCACGCTCTGGTGAAGCTCAAGGGACGATAGCACCTCGAGCTCGCCGCTAAAGCGCACCAGCTCGCTCTGGTCGGCGTAGGGGAAGCGCAGGCGAATATGGCCGCTTGGCTCTAGGGTCTGGGTTTGATCCTGATGCCACTTAATATCCCTGACCCAGGGGCGGCGGATGAGTCAAAGCGCAGTTCAGCCTGCTACAGGGTGCTGCCGGCAAAGATGCCGTAGCCATTGGTAAACAGGCGAAGTGCATGGACTGGCCAGAATCAGTCAAAACTGATAGTTATCTTGCCAGAGTGACCTGGATGGGACCATGGCATAACACCGGGATTGTGCGGGGGGTCATTTAAATAGTGCTGGTGGATGGGGTCGGTAGAGCAGGTTAGGAAAGAGGACGGGTCGAGGACGCTGACAGGATTACGCTACTGGAACTACGAACCGGCCGACCCGCCACCGGAACCCCAATTGCAAGCATTGCCCTTGGTAAACAGACCATATCAGTGGTGGCAGGGATAGACAACTACCAGGCATTGTACGGCGCAAACACCAGCCTGTTGCCACGTGATGCCAAGGAGACCATATGATGACCGATCAGCCAGCTTCTGTTCCTGTCCTTACAGTGATGGTGGACTACGGAGGGGCACCGTTCCTGTGGCTCAAAGAGTCACCAGATGAACCAGGTTACGTGAACGACTGCATGTGCGAGGGCGATGGATACTGCGAAGATGACCCAATTTCGGAGGAACTCTGGAGGCAGTTTTCCCCTTGGGCGCTCGAATTCAATCGAACAATGTACAACGACCATGCTCTTGATCCCGACCGCTGGGATTGGGCTGCCTTTCACGCGCGCGGCCTGCAACTAACCCGCCTGCTCAAAGCAGAGGTGGGTGATGCGTACCGAGTGCTTTATTGCAAACCTGTAGAAGATCCCGCGTTTAAGCAGGACGAGTACAGGGAGGTCTTGGCCGACGGAACCATAGTTCCCTTCCATCCTGATCTGGATGGGTCTGCCGGCTCTTAGTCTATTGAGCTGCTGCTTCAACCTGTAATAGAACGCAAGTGGTATCACAAACGGTATCACAAACGGTATCACAAACGGTATCACAAACGGTATCAAACACACTTTAACGCAACAAACAAAACCACTCATTTATATGATTTTTAATGATTTATTAATTTCAATCTATATTCAGATCCAGAACATCGAGTGATCTCCCTCATCGATGCACCAGCCCCCGCCATGCGGGGGCTTTTTTATGCTCGTTTCCCGCAGCGCTCAGCCGCCTGACTGATGGTAACCCCTAGCAAAGGGAGCCCGACATGTGCCATCACGCAAAGAGGGTCTGCCATGCAGACCCTCTCCTTCTTTTTGATCCATCCCCCGCCCGTGCAGGCTAGACCGGTGACTTCAGCCTTCGGCTGCGCAGCAGCAGGGGGAGCTGGTAGAGCACCAGGGCGCCCAGCACCAGGCCGGCGCCGGCCAGCTTGGCGGGGCCCAGCGGCTCGTCATAGAAGAAGGTGCTTAAGATCAGGGTCCAGACCGGTTCCAGCAGCATCAGCAGGGCGGCGTGGGCCGTGGTCATCCGGCTCAGGGCGTGGGTGAGCAGCCAGTAGCGCAATGTGGTGGCGATCAGGACGCTGGCCGCAAACCAGCCCCAGATGCCAGTGCCGATGCTGGCGGGCCACTGCTCGGTCAGCAGGGAGAGCAGGGTGCCGAGCAGTCCGGTCACCGCCAACTGGATGCAGGTGAGCCAGGTAGGAGGGATGGACTGGGCGAAGTGGCGGTGCACCGCGAGCTGGACTCCCAGGGTGGCGGCCGCCGCCAGAAACCAGAACAGGGAGAGCGACACGCCCCAGTGGGTGCTGCTGGAGAGCAGCAGCAGGCCAGCCACGGCGACGGGCAGGGTGAGCCAGTAGTGGCGGCCGGGTCTGGCCTTGAAGGCGGCCCAGGCGGCGAGCGGCGCCATCAGGGTGGCCACGCTCATGATGAAGGCGCCACTGCCGAGCGCATCGCTCTGGCTGATGGCGGTAACCCAGAACAGCAGGCTGGCCCCGAGCAAGGTGCCGCACCCGGCGGCGCGCAGCAGTTGTGAGCCACTGGGGGGCGGCTCGCGCAACCAGGCGAGCGGCAACAGCAGCAGGGCGGCCAGCAGGAAGCGGCTGCCGATAAAGGCGGCGGTGGGCAGTTCGCGAATCGCCTCTTTCGAGAAGAGCCAGCCAGCGGCGGCCAGCAGGGTGACCAGTATCATCAACAGCAGGGGAGCGCGGTTCATCGGGGCATCACAGGGTCAGGGGCAAAGGGCAGAGCATAAAGGAAAGAGGCGCGGATTGTCTCCCGGGGTTTGACAGACATGCTGGCGGGGCGGCCACAAGACCGCTCCGCCTCAGTCGTCACCTTCCAGGCTGGCGAGGCAGTGGGAGAGGGTGCGCGCCAGCGCCCCCTGGTTGCGCAGCACCACGGCACGGGCCTGCTCCCCCATCTCGCGGCGGGCGCCCGCATCGGCGAGCAAGGCGTTCACCTTGTCACCGAGCGCCTCGGCATCCGCCACCACGGCGGCGCCACCCTGGGCCACCAGCTGGCGGGTGATGTCGCTGAAGTTGAAATAGACGGGGCCGGTCAGGCAGGGTTTGCCCAGCGCCGCCGGTTCCAGCAGGTTGTGACCGCCCACGGGCACCAGGCTGCCACCGACAAAGGCGAGATCCGCCGCCGCCAGCATCAGCGGCAGCTCGCCCATGGTGTCACCCAGGTAGATCTTGTCCCTCTCGCCGACCGCACTGCCCGCGGTGCGCCGCACGCAACCGTAGGGAGCGCACAGCTCGGCCACCCGATCGAAACGCTCGGGATGGCGCGGCACCAGGATGAGCAGGGCGGAGGGATGTGCCCTGAGCACCCGATCGAAGGCGGCCAGCACCTGCTCGTCTTCCCCCTGGTGGGTACTGGCGGCGATCCAGACAGGTCGGGCCTCCCCCAACTGCTGGCGCAGGGCACGGCCCCTGGCCTGCACCTCGTCGCCGAACTGGATGTCGAACTTGATGGAGCCGGTCACCGCCAGCCGATTGCGCGCGATTCCCAGACGATGGAAGCGGTCCGCATCGTCCTGGTGCTGGCAGAGCAGGTGGGTCAGGGGCCGGCTGAGGGCATCGAAGGCGCCCTGGAAGCGGCCATAGCGCCGGCAGGAGCGCTCCGAGAGGCGGGCATTGAGGATGGTCACCGGCAGGTGGCGCGCCTCGCAGGCCGCCAGCCAGTTCGGCCACAGCTCGGTCTCCATCACCCAGAGAGCGCGGGGCTTGACGGTGCTCAGAAACGCCGAGACGGCCCAGGGGTAGTCGAGCGGCGCATAGCGGTGCACCACCAGATCCCCGAGCTTGGCCGCCTGCTCGGCACCGGTGCGGGTGGTGGTGGTGAGCAGTATGGGCAGCTCAGGCAGCTCGGCCTTGAGGGCACGGATGAAGGGGGTGATGGCCAGGGTCTCCCCCACGCTCACCGCATGGATCCAGAGCGGGGCCTCCTGTCCGGTGGCGGGTGTCCGCCCCAGGTGCTCTGCCCAGCGCTTGCCGAAGCCGGGCTTGCCTTTCTTGGGCTTGTAGAGCGCCAGCAGTGCCAGCGGCAACCCCAGGTGGATCAGCAGGTTGTAGAGCAGCCGGTAGATCATGTTATCGGCCTTCGCCCCCGTCGGCGGCCTGAGCCACCGGCTGCAGCGCGATCACCCGATCCTCCGGCTCGCTCCGCTCCAGTCGCTTGCCAGCCTCGATGACCTGCTCCGGCATCAGCTCGATCAGGCACTTGAGGTGGCCGAACTTGCAGGTGCGCTTGAAGCAGGGGCGGCATTCGATATCGGTGTGGACGATCTCGACCCTGTCCGCCAGGGGCGGCGTGTAGAGCGGCGAGGTGGAGCCGTAGACGCCGATCAGCGGCCGGTTGAGGGCGGCCGCCACGTGCATCAGGCCCGAGTCGTTGGCGATGACCCGACCGGCCAGCGCCATCAGATCGATCGCCTCGTGCAGGCTGGTCTTGCCCGCCAGCACGTGGCAGTTGGGGCGCGACAGGGGGTTGATCCGATCGCGGATGGTGTTGGCCACGTCCACGTCCTTGCCCGAACCGAAGATCCACACCTGCCATCCCTCGTCGAGGTGCTTTTGCGCCACCACGGCGTAGTGCCCCTCCGGCCAGCGTTTGGCCGGGCCGAACTCGGCCCCCGGACAGAGCACCAGCACAGGGCGGGCACGATTCAGGCCGAGCCGCTCCAGCGCCTTGCCCTGGTTGATGAGATCCACGTGCAGGGAGGGATGGGGAATAGCGGGAATGTCGTCCCGACTCTTCATCTGCCCCTTGGGGTAGGCCAGAGCCACATAGCCTTCCACCATCAGCGGGAAGGCCTGCTTGTTGCTGCGCATATCGTTGAGCAGACCGAAGCGGTGCTCCCCCTTCCAGCCTGTGCGCACCGGGATCCTGGCAAACCAGGGGATGAGGGCCGACTTCATGGAGTTGGGCTGGATGATGGCCTGATCGTACTGCTCCGTGGCCAACTGCTTGCCAAGGCGACGGCGTGCCCCCAGCTTGAAGTCACCGTGGCCAAGCGGCATGGGGATGGCCTTGTCCACCTCGGGCATCCGCTCCAGCAGCGCAACGCACCAGGTCGGCGCCATCACATGGAGCTCGCTGCCCGGGTGGTTGCTCTTGAGCGCCTTGTAGAGGCTCTGGGACATCACCATGTCGCCGACCCAGGAGGGGCCGATCACCAATATCTTCATCGCGCGTCTTCTCTCGGGACTGGCCCGGCTGTTGATCGTTACTGGGCGAGATTATGCCCCAAGAAAGGCCGAAGAAATAACAGAAGATACCCGTCTGCCCCCGCAAAACGCCTCCCTGGCAGGATCTGCTCCCCCGCGCATCCCTCCTGAGGCCCTCTTCCACCCGGACACGGCGTGCCCTGGGCCACAGACTGCCGGGTAGCAGAGATCCCCCTTCCCCCGCATTCAAAAGCGGGTCCACCGGGCCCTCGGGTCATGCCCCGCGCGGGGTTTTAGGCTAGAATGGGCGCCAATCCGAGCATGACCCGCCCGCCGGGCACCAACAAGAGTCCCTTGCCTGTGAAAAAACCGACCCTGGCGGCCGTCCTGATCGTCAAGAACGAAGCCGACAACCTCCGTGCCTGCCTCGCCTCCCTCGAAGGCCTGGCGGATGAAATCGTCATTCTCGACTCCGGCAGTCAGGATGACACCCCGGCCATCGCCGCCGAATTTGGCGCCCGCTTCTTCGTCAACACCACCTGGCCCGGTTTCGGCCGTCAGCGCCGCCTCGCCCAGTCCCATGTCCAGTCGGAGTGGGTGCTGTGGCTGGACGCGGACGAGCGGCTCACCCCGGAACTCAGGGAAGCCATCCAGGGGGTCATGGCCAACCCGGCCAGCGACACCATCTACTCCATCCCGCGCCTCTCCTGGGTGTTCGGCCGCTTCATCCGCCACAGCGGCTGGTACCCGGATCGGGTGCTGCGCCTCTACCCCAAGGCGCTGACCGGCTACAACGAGGCGCTGGTACACGAGAAGGTGGAGGTGCGCGCCAACATGAAGATCGTCAACCTGCAGGGCGACCTCCTCCACTACACCTACCGGGATCTGGAACACTACCTGGTCAAATCCGCCGGCTATGCCCGCGCATGGGCCGATCAGCGCACCGCCCGCGGCAAGAAGGGATCCCTCGGCCAGGGGCTGGTCCACGCCGTCGGCTGCTTCCTCAAGATGTACCTGCTCAAGGCCGGTTTCCTCGACGGCAAGCAGGGCCTGCTGCTGGCCATTCTCTCCGCCCACTCCACCTTCGTCAAATACGCCGATCTCTGGGTTCGCCAGCAGCTCCAGCAGCCGAAATAGGGCATCGCGCCTCAAACATCCCATTAATCACTCACCCCTTGTTCCAGCGGGACAAGGGGCAAACCCTATTGCCATGGAGCGGGCGCAGCCCTCGCGGGGCCGCTCACGGCGCAAACCCGGGCGCCACGGACGAAAACTGGCCGCTATAAGCCGAATGCATGGATATTGGCAACATGACCCGACTCCGGCTTATACCGACAGGTTTCCCCTGCCCGGGGCCCGGGCCGGCCCGTCAAGGGGGCTGTCGGGGACCACGTCCGGTAGGCTGGCCTGCCAGTAAGGCGCATCCCCATACAATACAGGGCCCTGCGGGGCCCTGTCTGTATGTTCTGTGTGCGCTCTCAGCGCTCGGCGCGCCAGAAGGGCTGCGCCCAGCGGGCGATCTCTGCCGCCATCGCCTTGGGATCGAGCTGGCTCATGTCCTCCGGGTGGTCGCTGTCTTCCGGCGGGCTGAAGGGCAGATGGCGCCCCTCGCCGTTGAGCGGCCGCCAGCGCAGCGGCGTTGCCGAACGGTGTGCCGGGAAGAAGCCGACGGTCGGCACGTCCATGGCCGCAGCGATGTGCAGGGGCCCCGTGCTGCCCGCCACGAACAGGGCGGCGTTGGCCATCACCTGGCAGAACTTCGGCAGCCCCTCGTCGGAGCGATAGATCCAGCCGTTGCCCCCATGGGCCAGCAGTTCGGCCGCCAACTGCTCCGCCTTCCCCTCCTCCCCCGGCCCTGCCGTCAACACGCACTGCAACTCGGGACAGGCCTGGTTGAGCTTGATGATGAGGCGCGAGTACTGCTCGATGGAGAGGTTGTTGGCCGAGCCGCCGCTGCCCGCATGCACCATCAGCCAGGGGCGGCTGGCGTCGAGCCTGAGACGGGCGGCGACCTGCTCGCGCACCTGCAGCAGGCTCTCGGGGTCGAAGCCGAGGTAGGGTCCTTGTGGCTCTACCACAGCCTGATGCTGATCGGCGAGGAAGCGGCGCACCAGATCCAGGTTGTATTCGTACTCCGGCTTCTGGGAGCGGGAGCGGCGCTGCACCAGGCGCTGGTTGTAGAGCACCTGGGCCAGCTTGGTGGCCGGGGCCAGCCGGTAGGGAATGTGCGCCTTCCACACCAGCTTGGCATTGCGGGTGTTGGAGAAGAGGCAGATGGAGGCATCGAAGGCGGCCGCCTTGATGCGCGCCAGCAGGGCGCGTTGCTGCTCCTTGTCGGCCCGGGCACCAGGATCCAGGATGATCTCGTCGATCCATGGGCAGAGGCGGGCCAGGGGCGCCGTGTAGGCGGGAACCAGGGCAGTCACATGACACTCCATGGAGCGCTTGAGCATGGCAAAGCTCGGCCACGCCAGCATGAAGTCACCAATCTTGTCATTGCGGACTACCAGAATACGTTTCATAAAAAATCCCTATGCTCCCTGTCACCAGCGAAGGAGGCTTGATGCGCGATGCGGGTATTCTTGCCTGATGCAGGGCGATTCTCAAGCGAAGACGCCACGGGGCTCCGATTTGTGCGACCCCGGCCGCCGATCAGCGCCAGAAATCCGCGCCATCCCGGTCGCGACAAACCGGCAACAGCCCCTATAATGCGACCAGTTTTCCGGTTTCAGGAATCAGCAGCATGACCAACAAGGTAATCTATCCCGGCACCTTCGACCCCATCACCAACGGCCATACCGATCTCATTGGCCGCGCCGCCAGACTGTTCGACGAGGTGGTGGTCGGGGTGGCCAACAGCCCGAGCAAACGGCCGCTGTTCGATCTCGAGGAGCGCGTTCAGCTGGCTCGGCAGGTGACGGCTCACCTGCCCAACGTCAAGGTGGTGGGCTTCTCAGGCCTGCTGGTGGATTTTGCCAGGGAGCAGCAGGCCAACGTGCTGATCCGCGGCCTGCGCGCTGTCTCCGACTTCGAATACGAGTTCCAGCTCGCCAACATGAACCGTCGCCTGATGCCCACCCTGGAGAGCGTCTTCCTCACCCCGGCGGAGGAGAACTCCTTCATCTCCTCCACCCTGGTGAAGGAGGTGGCGCTGCACGGAGGTGACATCCACCAGTTCGTCGACCCCCTGGTGGCTCAGGCCATCGCCGCCAGGCAGCAGCGCTAATCCCCTCCCCTGATGGGCAGAAACGAACAAGGGCTACCCGCGGGTAGCCCTTGTTGCATCAACGCACTGCACGCCTAGCTGCGGGCAAACTGCTGGCGGATCGCCAGCTCCAGCTGATCGAGCCACTCGTAACGGCGCCGGTACATGGCCCGCTTCTTGGAGGCGATCTCCTCCAGCGGCTTGCGCACCACGGGTTGCAGCCGCACGAAGTTGGCGTCCTGATCGAGGGCGCCAAACTCCTGCCACAGCTCGTCGTAGTCCGCCTGCAGGCAGGCTTTCTTCTTCTTGCTGTACCGTCTTGCCTGGAAGATGTGGGCCTTCATGCGCACCGCACAGACCCGGTGGGCCCCCATGGCCCCGGCCAGCGCCATCACCAGCATCACCACCAGCGACTTGGGCCTCAGACCCTGACCCGCCCGGGTCAATGCCCGCACCTGCTCCTGGGGCTGCTCGACACAGGGCTCTGGCCCCTGCACCGACCCGATCACCAGGGCCAGCTCCTGTTCGTTGCCCGCCAGGGAGAAGGCACAGCTGTAGAGTCGCTCCCCCCGCGCGTTGACGATGGAGAGCGCCAGCTCCGCCTCCCTGCGGAAGGTGCCGTCGTGACGCAGCACGATGCGCCAGCCGCCATCGGGATAATGGCCCAGCACTATCCCCTCCCCCAGATAGAGCGGGTCGATGAGCTCGGGGTACAGGCCCAGCAGCAGGCGGTAGTGATCCTCCACCATCTTGACCCGCTGGTTCACCGTCGAGCAGGCGAAGCGATAGGGGCGCATCGGCTTGTCGAGCAGCTCGGGGTGGCGGGCGGGAAGCGCCCGCAGGGGGGCGCTCTGGAACAGCTCGAATACCCGGTTCAACTGCGCACGGTAGAGCAGACTGCGCAGCCTGAACTGGCGAGATAGTAGTCATGGGCTGACGCCGCTTCAACAGACCGGAAATACTCTCTTACAACTTGGCCGGTTCCGGCTCAAAAATCCCACTTTCAGCGTTGGCAGTGGGAGCAGAACACCGTGGTTCGCTGGCCCATCTTCACCTCGGTGAGCAGGGTGTGGCAGTGGAAACAGGGCTGGCCGCCACGGCCGTAAACCTGCTGCTGCTGGACGAAATAGACCGGCTTGCCGTCGGCGCTGGTGAAATCCTTGAGGGTGGTGCCCCCCTGGCGAATGGCTTCGGCCAACACCCGCTTGATCTCGCTCACCAGGGTGCCCAGCCGCTCGGCGCTGATGTTGCCTGCCGCCCGCCTGGGATGAATGCCGGCGGCATAGAGCGCCTCGTTGGCGTAGATGTTGCCCACCCCGACCACCACGTGGTTGTCCATCAGGAACTGCTTGATGGCGGTGCTGCGCCCCTTCGCCCGCTCCCGCAGGTAATCGGCATGGAAGGCATCGGTGAGGGGTTCCGGCCCCAGCTTGGCGAGCAGGGCATGGGCCTCGGTCGGTTCGCGGGTCCACAGCAGGGCGCCAAAACGGCGCGGATCGTTGAGCCGCAGCAGCTTGCCGTTGGCCAGCTCGATATCCACATGATCGTGCTTCTCGGCCGGGGTGCCGATGTCCAGCACCCGCAGGCTGCCGGACATCCCGAGATGCAGGATGGCGGTGCCAAAGTCGGTCTCCAGCAACAGGTATTTGGCGCGGCGGCTGACGCGGTGGATGGTGAGATCCACCAGCTCCTGGATCTCGCCGGGCACGGGCCAGCGCAGGCGGCCGTCCCGCACCACCACGCGGGTCACCTTGATGCCGGTAAGCCAGGGGGAGATGCCCTGGCGGCTGACTTCGACTTCCGGTAATTCAGGCATGGGCGATCTCTCGTTCAGGGAATGGGACGCATCAGGTCACGGTATTGCGCCTGACTCAGGCTGAGCCAGGTCGAGGAGGGCAGCAGGGCGGCAAACTTGCCGTCGTCCTGATAGAGCCCGACTTCCACCGGATCGCTCTGTCCGGCGATCCAGATCTTGAGGGTCACCGGGGTGCCGCGCACGGGCTCGCCGGGGGGCAGCAGCCAGCCTTGCCACGCCTCGATGCGGGCCGCCAGCTGGGTGCTGCCAAGCCCCAGATCCGGCGCGCTGCGCCAGCCCTGGCCGATACGCTCTATCTGCCAGCTCGGTCCCTGCCAGGTCAGCACCACGGCACTCTCCGGCAACAGCGGACGCGCGCGTTTGGCACTGTTCTCCTGCTGGGCCTGCTCCAGCCGGTGCAACAGGGTAATGACGATCAACACGACCACGATGATCACGTTGTTCCAGCCTTTGCGGCTCAGTTTGAACATGGCTAGCCTCCCTTCGAATCGGCAGTGTACTGAATTCCAGCCATAAAAAAACCCGGCACGAGGCCGGGTTTTTGCAGCGAAACCAAGTAATTACTTGATTTTGCCTTCTTTGTAGATCACATGCTGACGAATCACGGGATCAAATTTCTTGATCTCCATTTTTTCGGGCATGGTGCGCTTGTTCTTGGTAGTGGTATAGAAGTGACCAGTACCGGCGCTGGAGTTCAGGCGAATCTTATCGCGAATACCTTTAGCCATGATCTAATTCCTTATACCTTAACGCCGCTGGCACGCAGTTCAGCCAGAACCACTTCAACGCCGCGCTTGTCGATGATACGCATGCCTTTTGCGGATACGCGCAGGCTCACGAAGCGTTTTTCACTCTCAACCCAGAAACGGTGAGTGTGCAGGTTCGGCAGGAAACGACGCTTGGTAGCGTTGTTAGCGTGCGAACGGTTGTTACCAACTGCCGGGCGCTTGCCGGTTACTTGGCATACTCTAGACATGTCAGTCTCTCCAAATCTTACTTCATTGCTCGAGCAAATATCTGCCCCGCTGGCCTTCGATTGCGGGGCAAACAGAAGGCGGCATTTTATACAGCATCCGTGATCAAAGATCAACTAATACAGTGCCAGAGCCCAGTCACAACCAACCACGCTCTGCGAAAGAAACCGTGATGCCATCACCGATCACCAGGTGATCAAGCACTCTGATATCGACCAGGGCCAGGGCGGCCAAGATCCGATCCGTGATCTGGCGGTCCGCCCGACTGGGCTCGGCCACGCCGGACGGGTGATTATGCGCCAGAATCACGGCGGCTGCATTATGTTTGAGCGCGATCTGCACGATTTCTCTGGGCCAGACGCTCGCCGAGTCGAGGGTGCCGTAAAAAAGTTCGACAAACCGGATGACCCTGTGCTGGTTGTCGAGCAGCAGCAGGGCGAACACCTCCCGCCCCCGATCCCGCAACTGGGCTTGCAGAAAGTCACGGGTGAGCCCTGGCGAGGTGAGCGCCTCTCCCCGTTGCAACTGTTCGGCCAGATGGCGCCGCCCCATCTCCAGCACCGCCTGCAACTGGGCATACTTGGCAGGTCCCAGCCCGTGAGCGCCACAAAAATCCTGCTGCTCGGCTCCCAGCAGTGCCCGCAGGGAACCAAACTGCTGCAACAACTGGCGGGAGAGGTCCACCGCACTCAACCCGCTGACCCCGGTGCGCAGGAAGATGGCCAGCAGTTCGGCATCGGAGAGCGTCGCCGCTCCTCGGCGCAGCAGCTTTTCCCTCGGGCGCTCCTCTTCCGGCCACTCCTTGATGCTCATTTGTCTCTCCCTACATGGCTATTGAGAGAAAACATAGCAAAGAATCCCGCGAGCCCGACCACAACTCCCCCATGTCAGCCTCTGTCGCCACCCATTGCCTGTGCTATCTTAGCCGACCAGTCAGAGTGAGCCGGAAGAGAAGCAGCAGATGAGATTGGCCGATAAACGCATCCTGTTGGGTGTCAGTGGCGGGATCGCCGCCTACAAGAGTGCCGAACTGGTACGTCGCCTGAAAGATCAGGGTGCCGAGGTGCGAGTGGTGATGACCCGCTCCGCCAAGGAGTTCATCACCCCGCTGACCCTGCAAGCCGTCTCAGGCCACCCGGTGGCCGACAGTCTGCTGGACCCGGCTGCCGAGGCGGGCATGGGCCACATCGAGCTGGCCAAGTGGGCCGATCTGGTGCTGATCGCCCCCGCCAGCGCCAATCTGATGGCCCGCATGGCCGCCGGCATGGCGGACGAGCTGCTCACCACCCTCTGCCTGGCCACCCCGGCGACTGTCGCCCTGGCGCCAGCCATGAACCAGCAGATGTACCGCAACGCCGCCACCCAGGCCAACCTCCAGACCCTCGCCGAACGCGGCATTCAGCTGTGGGGGCCGGATTCCGGCAGCCAGGCCTGCGGCGATGTGGGCCCGGGCCGGATGCTGGATCCCCTGGAACTGGTGGAACGCTGCTGCCAGCAGCTCGCCGCCGAGCCACTCCTGGCAGGCGTCATGCTGCTGCTCACAGCCGGGCCGACCCGCGAGGCGCTGGATCCGGTGCGCTATATCAGCAACCACAGCTCCGGCAAGATGGGCTACGCCATCGCCCGCGCCGCGCGCGAAGCGGGCGCGGAGGTGACCCTGGTGAGCGGCCCGGTGGCACTGGCCACCCCGGCCGGCGTTACCCGCATCGATGTGGAGAGTGCCCTGCAGATGCACGAAGCGGTGATGAGCCGGGTCGGTGAGTGCGACCTCTTTATCGGCTGCGCTGCCGTCGCCGACTACCGTCCCGCCCAGGTGGCCGAGCAAAAGATCAAGAAGACCGGCGACAACGACCAAATGCAGCTGACCCTGGTCAAAAACCCCGACATCATCGCCGATGTGGGGGCGTTGTCAGACAAACCCTTCACCGTCGGATTTGCCGCCGAAACCGTGGATGTGGAACAATACGCCCTCGACAAACTTCGACGTAAGCGGCTGGACATGATCGCAGCCAACGATGTGTCCCGTGCAGGCCAGGGTTTCAATGCCGATGACAACGCCCTGACCGTCTTCTGGCAAGGGGGTCAAGCCGCCCTGCCCCTGGCCGATAAGCTGACGCTCGCCCGTCATCTTGTCGCCCTGATTGCACGCCATTATCGACCCTGAGCCCATTGAACATGCCGGGAGCCCCAGGCTCCTGCAGTACCACCCGATCGCCAGGCGATCCAATTGAAAAAGATTCATGACGACACAAATTGAACTGAAAATCCTGGATGCCCGCATCGGCACCGACTTCCCGCTGCCCGCTTACGCCACACCGGGCTCCGCTGGCATGGACTTGCGCGCCCTGCTGGATGCCCCGCTGACCCTGGCCCCGGGCGACACCACTCTGGTGCCGACCGGGCTGGCCATTCACATCCAGGATCCGGGTCTGTGCGCCACCATCCTGCCCCGCTCCGGCCTCGGCCATAAGCACGGCATCGTGCTGGGCAACCTGGTCGGCCTCATCGACTCCGACTACCAGGGTCAGTTGATGGTCTCGGTCTGGAACCGTGGCAACGACAGCTTCACCATGCAGCCTGGCGAGCGCATCGCCCAGCTGGTGATCCTGCCGGTGGTACAGGCCAGCTTCCAGTTGGTCGACGAATTCAATCAGAGTGAACGGGGTGAAGGCGGGTTTGGTTCTTCTGGTCGCCAATAACAAGACCACACGGCCCCCTGGGGCACGTGCCAAATAATAGAATCAAGCCATTGTTTTTTTAGGGGAATCCATGGCAAGCAGTAACCAGAAACAGAGTCGGCGCGATCAGATCCTGCAGGCACTCGCCCACATGCTGGAAACCAGCCCGGGCCAGCGCATCACCACGGCACGCCTCGCGGCCGAGGTGGGCGTGTCCGAGGCGGCCCTCTACCGGCATTTTCCCAGCAAGGCGAGGATGTTCGAGGGGCTGATCGACTTTATCGAGGATTCCCTGCTGTCACGGGTCAACCTGATCATGGCCGAAGAGAAGGACACCATGGCCCGCTGCCATCACATACTGCAGCTGCTGCTGGTGTTTGCCGAGCGCAACCCCGGCATCACCCGCATTCTCAATGGCGATGCCCTGCTGGGCGAACACGATCGGCTGCGGGATCGCATCAGCATTCTGTTCGACAAGCTGGAGACCCAGATCAAGCAGGTACTGCGCGAGAAACGGCTGCGGGAAGGCCAGGGCTTCCAGCTCGACGAGACCATGCTGGCCAACCTGCTGCTGGCCTATACCGAGGGCCGCATCAGCCAGTTCGTCCGCTCGGAGTTCAAAATCAAGCCCACCGCCGGGTTTGAAGATCAGTGGCAGTTTATCCGCAGCCAGCTGCTGCAAAGCTGAGCCAGCAGACCGCATCAACCAATGCACGTCCCGCTCCGAGTTCACAATCAAGCCCACTGCCGGGTTTGAAGATCAGTGGCAGTTTATCCGCAGCCAGCTGCTGCAAAGCTGAGCCAGCAGACCGCATCAACCAATGCACGTCCGCTCCGAGTTCACAATCAAGCCCACTGCCGGCTTTGAGGATCAGTGGCAGTTCATCCGCAGCCAGCTGCTGCAAAGCTGAGTGCGTACATTCGATGCGCTCCTGCGCCAGCAGGGTTGTGACAAAACGGGAGGCCTTGGCCTCTAATGCCAGTCAGTTAAGCCTGACTGGCATTGTTTTTACTAGGTTTTCTCGTCGCATACTTCTGTGGTTTGGCTTTGATGCACCTTGGGTAACTTCGTTCTCGGCGGGCGGGTAACTTGAA